>NZ_JBEYJU010000076.1:0-43778 GCF_040703965.1 Streptomyces sp. NPDC006655
TGGACCCTCGACAAGT
This sequence comes from Streptomyces sp. NPDC006655, assembly GCF_040703965.1. Classification (NCBI taxonomy): domain Bacteria; kingdom Bacillati; phylum Actinomycetota; class Actinomycetes; order Kitasatosporales; family Streptomycetaceae; genus Streptomyces; species Streptomyces sp. NPDC006655. The sequence goes on from NZ_JBEYJU010000076.1 coordinate 17, forward strand.
CCTATCGTTCCAGGTCAGGAGCACTTCTCGCGTTTGTGATCAAGCCTCGGACAGATCACCTCACGAAAGCCCGAGGCTAATGCACCCCTTCAGAGGGGGCTGATGCCCGGAGGGCTGCTCACCGGGTTTTGTGCTGGGTGCCTTGCGGCCTGGCCGGTGGCGGACTGCCCGGCGGATCAGGTCCCGGCGTGGTCGCCGGAATGTCTACCCTCATGAGTGCGTTCCCTTCATCTGATGGTGGTGGGGAGCCAGGCGCCTCGGCCACTTGACCTTTGCGAGAGCGAGAGTGGTCGGGGCGTCATCCCGCGTACTGCGGGTAGTAGGTGAACTTCGGGGCGATCTGCTCGGCGGTGAGGTCCGGCACCGTGAGGTTGCAGGTGACCAAACCGTCCTGGTTGCACCAGGGGGCGCCGAGTTCCACGAGTCGACCACCAGGCTCCATCTCCCAATCGGAGTGGGAGAGCTTCACGACGACGTCACTGCCGCAGATGAACGCGCGGTTTGCCTGGGTGATGATCCACCGGGCGTGTGCCGCTTCTCCTTCTCCCGCCCGACAGCACCTCTCTGCCACTCGCCAGAGCAGGCGCCACTCGATTCCGGGGGGCAAGGGACCGACGTAGGCAACCTGTTGGTCATCTACAAGAGTGCTCGCGTAGCCGAAGACGGGTCCGAACATGGAGAAGGCCGTGAAGCGGCCCCGACCCTTTGTTCCTTCGGCAGTTGCCATGAAAGCTCCCTTTTTGTACCTGGAGTCCCGGATCGTGAGGGCCGGACACTAGCGGCTGGCACTGACAGCGGCCGGCCTCAGCAGCACGGCCCGTCCCCGCAGCAGGTCGGCTCGTTGCAGTCGGCCTTGGTGCCCCACAGGGACTCGTCCACGGCATAGCCGTGAGCGCGGATCTTGGTCACGACGTCGACCATCGTGGCCCGGTCCCGGTAGCGGCTCTTCGGGGCGTGGTGGATGAACCGGCCGTACTGCTCACCGCAGAAGGCGGCGTAGTCCTCGGTGTGGAGCACGAAGGTGTGCCAGCCGGGGTCAACGACCTGGGAGGGGGACATGCCCTCACCGGTCTTGCCCATGACGTCGATGAACGCCAGGGCCTCGTTCATGATGCGGTCGGCCATCGACTGCTCGTGTCCGTACTCCTCGGCGCAGAAGTCCACCAGGCGCGCGAACAGCTCGGGCGCCACCAGGTACCTGCCCTGGAGCAGGGAGACGGGCCTTTCGGGTGCCACAGTCATTCGGAAGTCCTCTCTTCCTCTGATCTGATGCGCACTTGCTGACCCACCCCCGACTCCGACTTGTGACGTCCAAGGGCCGGGGGTGGGGTCCTGGACCCCGTCCATCCACCACGGGGGAAGCAGACGGACGGGGAGCTAGCAGGCCGGCCGTGCGTCGAGCTGCCGGTTGTAGGCGTCGACATACCGGCGCGACCAGTCACAGCAGCTTCGGCACGCGAAGCCGGGGGCGGTTCCCCCATTCACCGTGATGGGGCCTATGAAAGTCACCTCTTGGTCAGACCTCCGGCACAGCCAGCAGAGCCCCCGTGACCACCTCTTTTGGATGGTCACTACTCGACCTTCCGCACGAGGGCGTAGTCCTTGTAAATGCGCTCGAAGCGTTCGTGTCCCGTCTGCTTGGTGTGCACGGCCATCCAGTCGGTAGGAGCCTGTTCGCTCCCAAGCACCAGGGATTCGGCTCCGCAGTCCTCTTCGTCTCCGGAGACACAGCGGCCCTTCCAGGTCCGCTCTCCCGCCGGGTCCAGGACGACCCTGTAGTCCACGTGCCTGAATGTCGCTCTCACTCTGTCTCACCCTCGTTCTTGGTCACGTAGACCTTCAGCAGGGCGAAGGTGATGGTCGCTGTCTCGCGCATGTAGACGAAGGCGTCGTAAGCCGACGTGGACGGCGTGGGGCGGCTGGACAGGTCCAGGTGCCTGTACGCCCGGCGGAAGAGCACCATCACCTCGTCGTCCTGGTCCGCGCCGAGGTCTACGGCCAACAGTTCTTCCAGGTGCCCGATGCACTCCGTCGTCCTGGCGTCGATGTCCGCTCGGGTCGACCGGGAGAGGTCCATGAGCTGAATCACGGTGATGGTGTCCCTGAACCAGTCAACTTCGAGGTGTTCTCTGGTCGTCTCAGGCTCTCGGATCACGCTGGCCACCACGATTTTCCCCTCGGTGCTGCCTCAGCAGGTTGGGTCCGAAGACGAACGTAGAGGGGCTGGCGTCCAAGTCCCAAGGAGATTGCGTCAGTTTGCAGCAAGCCGAGTGACGGGCTCGAACGACCTCGCGACCATCGTCATGTCGCGCAATCCGGCGCAAGGAAGCGGACGGGAGAGCAATCATGCGGTTACGGTTCCTTGGGAAGAACTCCACCCCGGGAGACAGCCCCACCCTGTACGCCAGCGACCAGGACACCTACGTCATCCAAGGCTGGAAGGTGTATGCGAACGAACTCCTCATGCAGCTCGACGTGCCGGAAGGACAGACCGTCATCGAGGTGCCGACCGAGCTGTTCGAGCACCTGACCAAGGACGGACTCCCCACAGGCGAGATCAAGAAGTACAACGACCCGATCAAGATCGTCACGGAACAGGGGACCTGCGTCCTTCAAGGCCCGGAAATGCACGACGCTGAAGCCCTGAGCCAGATGCGCATGCCCGACTATGAGACCTGCATCGAGGTCCCCAAGTCCTCGATCACGGCCCTCCTGGAGGAAGACAGTGGACCTGATCAGCCCCGCGCAGCGTGACGAGCTGTTCAACCAGTTCGAGCGCGATGCCTTCCATCTGGAGCTGCGAGACGACTACGGGTCTCCCATCGAGGACACGCCGTACGCCCGATGGAAGCGTGGCGAACCCGACGACTACTCGTGGCTCGACGACTGGACGACGTTGATGAAGCGCGTCACGGGTGAGGGCAAGACAGTCCGTCGCGTTCGCGTGGTCACAGAGCCCCACAGCCAGTACGTCACTTGGGAGCACTCGCTCACCCACCTCAACATCGAGATGGGCGAGGACATCCGATGGCTTCCGAGGCACCGGCTGCCGGAAGGGGTTGCCTTCCCCCTGGGAGGGAACGACTGGTGGCTGTACGACGACCGCCTTCTTGCCGTGGGGCACTTCGATCCTGAAGGCCGAGTTCTCGGGTCAGAGATCGTGGAAGACCCTGACACCGTGGCCGAGTGCATCCGTCTGCGAGACCTGCTCTTGGCCATCGCCATCCCTCACGCCGAGTACAAGCCCTGACCCATCAGTGAGCAACCAAGCACAAGAAGCACGAGAGGCGTTGGGTGCCCGGCTTCGCGGGTTCCGCAAGGATGCGGGCTTCGTGAGCGGCCGGGCATTCGCGCTGGCCACGGGATGGCAGGAGTCCAAGGTCTCCCGGATCGAGAACGGGAAGCAGAACGCCAGCGAGGACGACATCCGCGTCTGGTGCACGACGACCAACAGATCCGAGCAGATCGAAGACCTGATTGCCACGGTCCGGCACATTGACGAGCTGTGGCTTGAGTGGCGCCGGCAGTTGGCGACTGGGGCGGAGAAGAGTCAGCAGGCTGCAATACCGGTCTACTCAAGAACCAAGGTATTTCGGATCTGGCATCCGACGCTCGTATGGGGGACGCTCCAAACGTCCGAGTACGCCGCAGAGACCTTCAAGCAGGTCGTCGACTATTACGAGATTCCCGACGACGCCGAAGCCGCCACGGCTAAGCGGCTTGAGCGTCAGCAGTACCTATACCGAGGCGATCGAATCTTTAACGTCTTGCTCGGCGAGCAGGCGCTGTACAGCAACTTTGGGGGGAAAGAGGTGATGAAGGGGCAACTCGACCGCCTGTTGTCGGTCATGGGGCTGGCCAGGCTGAGCCTGGGCATCGTCCCCAGGTCGGCGCCCCTCCGCATCTGGCCAGGTAACTCATTCTCGATGTTCGATGACAAGCTCGTACTAGTTGAGACCTTCTCAGCAGAGTTTTCCGTAACTCAGTCCCGAGAAATCGAGCTGTACGCTAAAGCGTTCGCCCTCTTGAAACAGTCGGCGGTATACGGAACCGCTGTACGAGACCTAATTTTCGCTGCAATCCATCACTACGACAGGATGCCGACCGATTAGGAGGCGGGACCTTGGCGACGAACCCGAATTGGCGCACGAGTTCCTACACGAAATCCGACAGCTGTGTCGAAGTCGCAGACAATGACCTCTCTCGTGTCATGGTGCGAGACACCAAGTACCGGGAATTTGGTCACCTGAGTCTCAATCCGGCTTCCTGGAGCCGATTCATCGAGGCTACGAAGCAGGTCTCTCAGTAGCACTGCACCATCACCTGTGGGATCCGGCCCCAGAGCAGTCCCTCTGAGCGAGGGCGTACAGCCCTTCGACGAAGGATGTCGGTGTCAGGCTGCCCTGAGAGCCCGGTTCGACACGCGACCAACGCATGACCAACAGCGGCCAGGAACGGGCAGAAACAGCAGGTGAGGATGACCAACCCGCACAGTCTCGAAGGAGGTTCACAGGGTGCGTATCCGCAGGTCAGCTAACTAATTTGCTGGTGCCCGAATGGAGAGTTCAAGTCCCCCCTCGGACACTCGCTGTAGCGGTAAGCGGATGCAGGCGCTGCGGCATGCGGGCGCGCTGCTGATGTCGTAGAGGTGCTCCTCCTTGCGCTGCTTGTTTTAGATCTCGTAGCTCCAACCGAGTGACCTCTTCGTCCCGAAGCAACTTGGCTGAGGGCGCTGCCTCGGGCTGGTGGGGCTCTCACCTGCACCGATTGCCCGCTGACGCTCGCGTTCGTCCGCCGTTGGTCGTCGGCGCTGTCGCGCAGTCAGACACTCACCGCTCAACGGTCGATCGCTTCTTACCAGATCTTCGAGTCGCCAGCTGTATGAAACTGGCCATATCCGTGCCGGAGCGGGCGTGACATGATCCCGATGTGGGGTTGCTGCCTGTTTCGAAACATATCCTGCCTGATAGGTGGGATGTCATAGCCGATCTGATCGCTGCGGCCAGGTCCGGTCGTGGTGGTGCAGTGGTGGTCCGGGGTGAGGCGGGCATAGGCAAGACCACTCTGCTGCGGCATGCCCTGGCCGGGCAGGACGGGGTGCGGGTGCTGTGGGTGAACGGGGCCGAGTTCGAGGCCGACTTCGCCTACGCAGGGGTGCATCGGCTCACCCGGCCGTTGCATGACCGGCTCGGTCGGCTTCCTGCTCGGCAGGGGGAGGACCTGGCTGTGGCGTTCGGGCTGGGAGAGGGCAGCGCGCCCAGCCAGTTTGCGGTGGCGCTCGCTCTGCTGGGGTTGCTGTCGGAGGCGGCGAGTCAGGGGCCCGTGGCCTGTGTGGTGGATGACGCGCAGTGGCTGGATCGGGCGTCGGCGCAGGTCTTGGCGTTCGCGGCGCGCAGGATCGACGCGGAGCCGATTGCGATCGTGTTCGGGCTGCGGGATCCGCACGGCGTCGACGAACTCGACGGCTTGCCGGAGCTGGCGCTGTCGGGGTTGTCCGATCAGGCGGCGCGGGATCTGCTGGCGTCCAGGGTTCCGGTGCCGCTGGACGACCAGGTGCGCGAACGGATTCTCGCCGAGGCGCGCGGCAATCCTCTCGCGCTACTGGAGCTGCCCCGCAGGCTCGGTCCCGCCGGGCTCGCGGGTGGCTTCGGGCTGCCCACTCCGGCGTCACCGGCGAACCGGATCGAGCAGAGCTACCGGGAACGGGTCTCCCAGCTGTCACCCGGGGCCAGGATGTTGCTGCTGATCGCGGCCGCCGAGCCGCTCGGCGATCCGGGTCTGCTGTGGCGGGCCGCGGATCTGCTCGGTGTGGGATCGCAGGCCGGCCCCGAGGCCGAGGAAGAGGGGCTGATCGAGTTGGGAGGGCGCTGCCGGTTCCGGCATCCACTGGTGCGGTCGGCCGTGTACGCCGCCGCGTCCATAGCCGACCGGCGGCTCGTCCACGGAGCGCTCGCCGAAGTCACCGATCCCGGGACCGATCCCGACCGGCGCTCCTGGCACCGGTCGCAGGCCGCGCCCCGTCCCGATGAAGACGTCGCGGCCGACCTGCTGCGCAGTGCGGAGCGGGCACGGCGGCGGGGCGGTGCCGCCGCCGAGGCCGCGTTCCTCGAACAGGCCGCGTCGCTCACTCCCGATCCGCGACTCCGGGTCAGGCGCAGCCTCGCCGCGGCCCGGGCGGCGCTGGAGGCCGGTGCCTTCGAGACCGCGGTCACCCTGGTCGAAGCGGCCGAGAACGGCCCCATCGATGACGCCGGGCGGGTCCAGGCCGAACTCGCCCGCGGGCAGGCGGCGTTCTTCGGCAACGACGCTGCCGACGCCGTCAGCCATCTCATCCGGGCCGCCGAGCTCGACCCCGGCCGTGCCCGGCTGTACCTGCTGGACGCCCTCCAGGCCGGGCTCGTCGTCGGCCGGTCCTCGCCCGCTGAGCGGACCGCTCTTCAGGCGGCCCGGCGGGCGCCCGCGGCACAGGGAGAACGTTCCGGTGCCGACGAGCTGCTGGACGCGCTGGTCGCCTACCTTGACGGTGACCTCACGGCAGTCCCCGTACTGTCCCGCCTGCTGTCGGACGTGGCCGATCCCCTGTGGACACGGCGCCTGTCGCTGGCAGCGCTGCTCGCCGTCGAACTGTGGGACTTCGCCCTGGAGGAACGACTCGCCGCCCACGCCGTCGCGGCGGCCCGGACCAGCGGAGCGTTGGTGATCCTCCCCGTCGGGCTCTGGATGCAGGCCATGGCCGCCGCGCAACGCGGTGATCTGATCAGCGCCTCCGCTTTGCTCAGCGAGGCCGACGGCATAGCCAAGGTGACCGGAGTCCCGGTCCATTGGTACGGCCACCTCCAGACCGCGGCCCTGCGCGGACGGACCGCTGAAGCCAAGCCGCTGATCGACCGGGTGCTGGCCGAGTCGCGTGCCCGCCGGAAGGGCTGGCTGACGGCGACCGCCCACAGCGCCGCGGCGTTCTATGCCAACGGCGTCGCCGACCACCACGCGGCGCTTGAGTGGGCAAGGCTGGCGCTCGCCGACGGCGACCTGTCGACGACCAGCTTGGCGTTGCCCGAACTGGTCGAGGCGGCGGTGCGATGCGGTCAGGACGCCGTCGCACGCGAGGCGTTCGCCCGGCTGGACGAGCACGCGCGGGTCGCGGGCACCGACTGGGCGCTGGGCGTGCGCGCGGCCCTCGGCGCTCTGCTGTCGCACGAGCCGGAAGCCCTCCACGCCGAGGCCGTGGCCAGGCTGGCGGCCAGCGGTATGCGGGCCTGGTATGGCCGGGCCCTGCTGCATCAGGGAGTGTGGCTGCGCCGCAGCGGCCGCCGTCGCGAGGCGCTGGACGCCCTGCGCGCGGCCCACGACCTGTTCACCACGATGGGTGCGGAGGGATTCGCCGAACGGGCCCGCGCGGAGCTGGCCGCCGCAGGGGAGCAGGCCAAGGCGGCCACGACTGGGGTGTTGGAGGCGCTCACCGGCCAGGAGCTCAACATAGCCCGGCTCGTCGCGACCGGCGCCACCTCCCGCGAGGTCGCCGATCGGCTCTTCCTCAGCCCCCGGACGATCGACGCCCACCTGCGCAACATCTTCAAGAAGCTCGACATCACCTCGCGTCGGCAGCTCGCCGAGATCTTCGCCCAGCAATCTAGGTGATGGTCTAGGCGACTTTCGCCGAAGAGGGACCGGGTCTCGCCACAGGAGACTCGGTCGCATGAACAACCCCCCTGCCGGCATCGACCGGGCCGCCCCCGTCGTCGTCCGCCATGAACTGTCGATCAAAGCCCCCGCCGCCGTGGTGTGGGAGTTACTGACCGACGTATCGTCCTGGCCGTCCTGGCAGCCCGACATCGTCTCTGCCCACGCCCCGCATCCCCTGACGCCGGGCGCGACGTTCCACTGGCGCACCGCGGGACTCGACATCGCCTCCACCGTCTACGCGGTCGAGGCACCCCGCCGCATTCTCTGGGGCGGCCCGGCCCAGGGCATCACAGCCGTTCACCAGTGGACGCTCACCTCGTCCGGTTCCGCCGCGACCCTCGTCGCGACCGAGGAATCGTGGGACGGCGCACCGGTGCGGGCCGACGCCGCCAACATCCGGCAGGCGCTCGGCGAGTCCCTCGTCCAGTGGCTCGGCCACCTGAAGTCCGCTGCGGAGAGACCGCGATGACCTCTGTGGAGTTCGCCATGCGCAAGCGATCCCGCGGCACCGCCCTCACCGTGCTGGCCGCCGCGCAGTTCACCGTCATGCTCGCGACCTCGATCGTGAACGTGGCGTTGCCCCAGATCCGCGCCGGCGTCGGCCTGTCGGACGGCGGCACCACCTGGGTGGTCAACGCATACGGCCTGGCGTTCGGGGCCCTGCTGCTCGCCGGCGGGCGCGCCGCGGACCTGCTGGGGCGTCGCCAGGTGCTGCTCGCCGGCCTGGCGCTGTTCGGGGCGGCCTCGGCGGCAGCCGGGCTGGCGACGTCGCCCGCCGTCCTGATCTGCGCTCGCGCGGTGCAGGGGGTCGGCGCCGCGATCACCGCCCCCGCGGCCCTCGCCCTGGTGATGGATCTCTTCCCACCGGGGCCGGAACGGGGCCGCGCGCTGGGCATCTGGGGCGCGGTGTCCGGCGCGGGAGGCGCGGCGGGGGTCGTCCTGGGCGGCGTGCTCAACCAGGCGTGGGGCTGGCCGTGGATCTTCTACGTGGTCGCTCTCGGAACCTTCCTGGTCCTGGTTGCCTGCGCCGTGTTCGTCCCACGCGTCGCGGCCGGGGAAGCGGCTCCGTTCGATCTTCCCGGCACCGCCACGATCGGCCTCGCGTTGACCGGTCTGGTGTGGGGGCTCACCACCGCCCGCAGCGACGGGTGGACCGACGGCCGTGTACTCGGTGCCTTCTCGCTCGCGGCCGTCTTGGGCGCGGCGTTCGTCCTGATCGAGCGCCGCAGCCGCCACCCGCTGGTACCGCCGAGACTGTTCGCCGGCGGCCGGGTGGCCGCCGGGAACGTGCTGATGGGCCTGTTCGGCTCGGTGTGGATTGCGCTGTTCTTCTTCCTGCCGCTCTACCAGCAGCAGGTCCTCGGTGCCGACCCGTTGGTCACCGGTCTCGGGCAGCTCCCTCTCGCCGCCGCGAACATGCTCGGTGCGACCCTCGCACCGCGGATCGCCCGCCGGATCGGCGCCACGGCCACGGCGATCGCAGCGCTGCTCACCGAGGCCGCCGGAATGCTGTGGCTGTCGCGCATCAGCGCGGACGGCAGCTTCGTCACCGATGTCCTGGGCCCGAGCGTCCTGGTCGGCCTCGGCCTGAGCGTCGCGTTCGTCCAGCTGACCGCCATGTCGATCGAGGGCGTGGCCAAGGCCGACTCCGGGCTCGCCGGGGGACTGGTGAACACCACACGCCAGGTCGGCGGCGCGATCGGCCTCGCGGTGCTGGCCACCGTCGCCGGGTCCGTCACCTCCGCCGCCCACCGGCCGCACCTCGAAGCGCTGACCGACGGATATCGCACCGCGTTCGTCGTCTCCGCCGCGGTGCTGGCCGCAACCGCCCTCCTCGCCACTGTCATGAACCGTCTGAACACGAAAGCAAGGAAAACCTCATGTTCACCATCGACGAATCCGCTCCCGTCATCGTCCGGCTCTCGACCGTGATCGATGCCCCGCTGGAGCGGATCTGGGCCCTGCACACCGACATCGACGCCTGGGCCGACTGGAACGCGGATGTGGACGAGGCCGAGCTTGATGGTCCGCTGCTGCCCGGCACGTCCTTCCGCTGGAAGACGCACGGGCTGGACATCACCTCCACCGTCCGGGAGATCGTTCCGGGCGAGCGCCTGGTCTGGGGTGGCCCCGCGAACGGTATCGAAGGGGTCCATGTGTGGACCTTCGAGCAGACGGGCGACCAGGTCATCGTGCGTACCGAGGAGTCCTGGAGCGGCGCCCCTGTCGAGGCCGCCGTCAATGAACTGGGTCAGGCCCTGAACGCCTCCCTGACCGCGTGGCTCGCGGCCCTCAAGTCCCGCGCCGAGCAGACCGCCTGACCGTCACCACCGAGAACCGCCTGACCGTCACCACCGAGAAATGAGTGCACGTATGTCCACGAAGCCTTATCTGACCGGCCACTACACTCCGGCCGTCGATGAGATCACCGCTACCGAACTGACCGTCGAGGGCGCCCTGCCGCCGGAGCTGACGGGCCGGCTGATCCGTAACAGCCACAACCCCAAGCCGGGTGTCACCCCCGCTCACTGGTTCAAGGGCAGTGGCATGGTCCATGGCGTGCGGCTGCGTGCGGGCCGCGCCGAGTGGTACCGCAATCGCTGGGTGCGCACTCCGGCTCTGGACGGCGCTCCCTACATGACCGAGCACGGCCCGGACCTGACGGCCAGCACTGCGGGCACCCACGTCATCGAGCATGCCGGACGTCTCCTTGCCCTGTGCGAGGCGAACTTCCCGTTCGAGCTGACGCCAGAGCTGGACACCGTCGGCGTCTACGACTTCGACGGCAAGCTGCGCAGCGCGATGACCGCGCACCCCAAGACCGATCCGGTCACGGGTGAGCTGCACTTCTTCGGCTCGTCGCCGTTCCCGCCGTACCTGATGTACTACGTGGCCGACGCCAAGGGCCAGGTCACGCACAGCTTCGAGGTGCCCGGGGCCTCTGCCTCCCTCAAGCACGATTTCGCCGTCACCCGCAACTACGTGGTCTTCGTCGAGGGCACGGTCACTTTCGACCCGAAGGAGCACTCCGGCATTCCCTACGGCTGGAACGACGCGCAGCCGGCGCGGATCGGCGTGATGCCCCGCGGCCCGAAGGGTGCCGGGCAGATCCGCTGGTTCGCGATCGAGCCGGGCAACATGCTGCACGCCGGCAATGCCTACGAGGACGCCCAGGGCCGCATCGTGCTGGAGGGCCCGACCGTGGACCGGGAGGGTTTCCAGCTCTCGTGGAACTGGTGGGTCGGTGCCCCCGGCCGCGGGACCGAGCCCAACACACGTTCCTACAACCGCCGTTGGGTGATCGACCTGGCCGCCGGCAGCGTCGGCGAGGAGATCATCGATGATCTCGCTGTCGAGTTCCCCACGCTCAACGAGGATTTCCTGGGCGCTGAGAACCGCTACCAGTACGCGGTCTCCTTCCCTGACCAGGAGGGCTACGGCGGTTACGGCATCGTCAAGTACGACCGCACGACCGGCGCCCGCCACATCCACCAGGTCGGTGACGCCCGCCTGCCCAGCGAGGCCGTGTTCGTGCCCGCCGCCGACGCCACCGGCGAGGACGACGGCTATCTGCTCACCGTCCTCTCCGATCTCAAGCAGGACGCCTCCCAGCTCCTGGTCCTGGACGCCTCAGGCCTCGACCGGATCGCCACCGTCCACCTCCCGCGCCGTGTCACCGGCGGCATCCACGGCTCGTGGATCCCCGACACCGACACCGACACGGACACGGACACGGACACGGACAACAGCTGAACCGAACCGTCTGCTCCCTGAAAGGCCGACCATCATGCGTTCCCTGACCGTGGCGAAGTTCGCCGCCGCCACCACCACCGCGCTCCTCCTCGCCCCTTCCGGTACCGCCTACGCCTTCACCGACGACCGGCCCGCCGCCCCCGCCCCGGCCTCGGTCACCCACGCCGGCGACGTCCGTATCGACGAGAGCGCGCCGGTCATCACCCGCGAGAACATCCTCATCCACGCCCCCCTGCACACCATCTGGAAGATCCAGACCGACGTCGAGAACTGGCCCGCCTGGCAGCCCAACGTCGTCTCGGTCGTCAAGGACACCCCCGGACGCCTGCGCCCCGGCTCCGTCTTCCGCTGGAGCACCGAGGGACTGGACATCACCTCCACCGTCAAGCAGGTCAAGCCCGGCAAGCGCCTGGCCTGGGGCGGCCCCGCCCGGGGCATCACCGCCGTCCACGTGTGGACCTTCACCCCCACCAGGGACGGCGTCCTCGTCCACACCGAGGAGTCCTGGACCGGCGCACCCGTCACAGCCAACCAGGCCCCCCTCCAGGCCGCCCTCGACAACTCCCTGCACAACTGGGTCAACAACCTCAAGCACCAGGCCGAGACCCAGACCCCCAAGTAGCCCAGGCCTCTCGACGCAGCCTCCTGATCCACCCCGCCGGGGACCACCCGCGGTCCCCGGCCTCCTGAAGGAATCCACGCCATGTCTTTCGAAGACGTGCTCCTCGCGGCGCACCTCCTCGCGGTGCTCACCATGCTGGTCAGCCTGATCACCGACTGGTTCGGCGTCCACATGCTGCGCGACGCCACCACCGCGCCCCAGGCCCGCGAAGGGCTCAGGGCCCTGACGGCATCGGCCGCCTTCGGTGTGTGGGGGCGGCTGGGCGCTCTCGCCGCCGGACTGTGGCTGGCCGTCGACGCCTGGAACTGGCAGGGCTGGATCATCGCCGGGATCACCGGCTGGACCATGCTCGTCCTGCTGGGCGAGCCGCTGACCGGCAAGGACCTGCGGGGCATGGTCAAGGCCGCCCGGCAGGCCGAGGACGACCTGCCCGCCGAACTCGCCGCCAGACTTCACGACCCGCGCCTGTGGACGTCGGTCGCCACCCGCACCGGGGTCATGGCCGCCGTCGTGGCCTGTATGACCGGTAAGCCCGGTCTGGTTGCCGGGCTCGGCCTGCTGCTCGCCGGATACCTCATGGGCCTGGTCGCGGCTCGGCTGACGGCGACCCGCAAGCCGCCGCACGCGGAGGCGGTCCGATGATGCTGCTCCTCGCCCTGCGGGTCACCGTGATCGTCCACGCGGTGTCCATGTTCCTCCAGCCCGTCCTCGCAGGCATGTTCATGTCCGGCCGGGACGACATGATCGACAGCCACGCCACCAACGCCGCCCTCCTGACCAGCATCACGCTGTTCCTGACCGTCCTTGCCGCAGTGGCCCGCCGCAGGCGTCTCGTCGGGCCGCGGGCGGTGCCCATCCTGCTCGGGCTCTTCGTCCTGGAGATCGCCCAGCTCACCGCCGGCACCCAGCACCTCATGCGGTTCCATGTGGCCCGCAAGGCGTCTGACGACTCGGCCGTCCCCGCGCGCCTTTCCGACCTGCCGAAGCTCACCCCGAGCGGCGCCCACCGCCGCCTCGTCTTCTCCCGCAACGGCTCCCGCTGGCGGATCAACGGCCGCCCCTTCGACCCCGACACGCCGCTGCTGAGGCCGCGATTCGGTGATACCGAACGCTGGAGCATACTCAGCGTCGAACGCCACCCCTTCCACCTGCGCGGCGCCTTCTTCCAGGTCCTCGGCCGCGGCGCCGCCGGCCCCGGCCGCTACGACGTCGGCTGGAAGGACACCGTCGAACTCTCCCCAGGCACCGAAGTCCACCTGGCTGTCCGCTTCGACACCTACCGGGGCCGCTACCTCGCCCACTGCCACAACCTCGAACACGAGGACATGGCCATGATGGCCACCCTCCAGATCGCCTGAACCGGAAGAAGAGCAGACGTGTTGCCGTGGCGCAGGTGGCGCTCGTTCCAGACGAGAGTGCGGTCCAGGAGTTCGTGGCGGCAGGTCTGGACCCAGCGTTCCATGATGGCATTCATGCGCGGCATACGGACGCCGGTGATCCCGGCAGCCTTGTCGGCCGTGGGAGCCGATGTTCACACGGCCATGCCTTCCTGGAGCCAGCGGGAGACCCGGTAGGGCAGCCACCAGACCAGATCACCGACTCGCAGGACGAGGTGTTCGGCCGTGAACTCCTCCAGTACGTCGGCGGGTACGTCGATGTGGTGAACCCCGGGGTCGAGAAGGCCGATGGCGTCCTGGTAGCGGGGTTCGTCGGCGGTGAAGCGGCGCAGGTCTCCCCAGCGACGGTCGCGGATCTGGACGAAGCCCGGACCTTGGCGCCAGACGAGCTTGCACAGGTAGTGGCGGGTTCGCCAGGCGTGCAGGGCCTCCTGGGCGTCCGCGAGACCGGTGATCGTGCGTGGCGGGTGCAGATGGGACAGCACCTTCCACTGGTGTGCGGAACGCTCCGGTGACAGACAAAGGTCCCAGTCGACGGAGACGGCGTGTGCGGTCAGGTCGCGGACCAGGCGCAGTCGGTCGATCGCCGGGCGGTGGGCCGCGGGATCGGCGGTGGACAGGTCGACGGTGGTGTCCAGCTCGGCATGGCGGACGCCCCCGGCAAAGAGGCGGTTGACGTGCTCGGCGTCCGGAGTCACCGGGACGGGCCCCAGGAACATGCCCGGCAGACGGCGGGCTTGCGGGTCGTGGTCGCGCCAGGCACGTATCGTCAGGTCCGATGCGGTGGCTGTCATCTGTGGTCCTTCGTCACGGTCAGGAAGTCAGGACAGGGCCGGCGTCGGCTCGGCCGGAGCGCCGGCCGGGGAGGCGGCGGGCAGGCCGGCCTCGGGGCGGGCGTGGACGTGGCGCATGTAATCCAGACGTAGCAGGTCCTGGTTCACGGCGGCGGGGGCGATGTGGACGTACTGGCCCGCGTCGGTGAACACCACGCCGAGGGTGACCCACTTCTCCAGAAGAGCCTCGAGGTCCTGCGGTGTCCGCTCCGCGTACCCTGCGGAAGCGGCGGCCCCCGCCGTCTTGCGGTGCAGCGCGGCAGCGGTGTGGGGTTGGTCCAGGAGCCGGAAGACCGCGGTCTCGAACGGATCGGTGAGCTCCATGGTCCGCCAGTCGAACGAGTGCCGCCTGCTGACCAGCACGATGCGGTCACCGAGGTCGGTGTGGGTGAGGCGGGCGTCGGCATGGTGCTTCTGCCAGGCGGCGAGGCCGTCGTTGAGGCGGCCCACCGTCGGCTCCGTGATACCGCGTTGCGGGGCCTGGAAGACGTAGGCCAGGTCGTGCAGTTCCGCCTCGGGCAGGTCGTACGTGAACAGGTAGTGCTGCTCGGGCCGCAGCCCGGTGAAGCCCAGTTCGGGCCGATTGAAGTACGGGCTGAAGCGTTCGATGGCGATCCGGGCGGACAGGTCGACCGGCGGGTCGAGGTGTTCCAGCGCGGGGAGTTGGCGGATGACGGGGTCGTAGTCGTCCGCCGTCTCACCGGGGAAGCCGTGCAGGTAGTTCCATGACACCGCGAGCCCGGTCTCCGCCGCGTCGCGGAGCATGCGCACGTTCTGGCAGCCGCTGACTCCCTTGTCCATGAGGTCGAGGACCCGGCTGTTGAGGCTTTCGATGCCGGGCTGGACGTAGATGAGCCCCGCGTCCGCCAGGACCTGTAGTTGCGGGCGCCGCATGTTGGCCTTGATCTCGATGTGCATGCGCAGGTCGTATCCGCTGTCGATGATGCGGGGCAGGACCGTGGAGAGATAGCGCATGTCCAGGATGTTGTCCACCACGTACATGTCCAGCACCCGATGGCGCTCCGCCAGGTCCATGATTTCCTGGTAGAAGGTGTCGGGGCTCTTACTGCGGAACTCCATGAACGAACCGTTCAGACCGCAGAAGGTGCAGTGGTGCTTCTCCCCCCACCAGCAGCCGCGCGCGCCTTCGACGACCAGTTTCGGCTCCACCCACTTGTGTGCGACACAGGCGGCGAGACGCTCGAAGTAGCCGCTGTAGTCGGGGGGCAGGATGGCGGCGGGCGGCAACGGCCCGGTCGCCATCGGGTTGGCCATGTGCGCGGCGTCCGGTGTGCGGTGGCACAGCCCGGGGATCGCTGCCGCAGCGGCCCGGTCGCCGCCCTGCAACGCGGTCAGCAGCCGGGGGAAGGCGGCTTCGCCCTCGCCGCGGACCACGTAGTCGACGAAGGGGAAGTTGCGGTGGACGGCGGCCCCCTGTTCGCCATCGCAGTTGGCGCCGCCCATGACGGTCACGACGTGGGGGGCGAGGCGTTTGATCTGCCGTGCGGCGGCCAGTGCCGCGGCGTTCTGCTGGAAGGTGGACGTGAAGCCGACGACGTCGGGCCGGAGCTCCACGACCCGACGGGCCACGTCCGCGACGAACTCGGGGACGACGCGGTGCAGTTCCCGGGTCATGCGCATCCGTGACCGGCGCAGCTTGTCCGTCATCACGGCGACGAACTCCGAGTCCTTCCATTCCGGGTCGTCGTAGAGGGCGGAGGAGAAAACCCAGTCACCGCAGCCGAGGAAGTAGGAGGACAGCGCGTAGTAGTCGTAGTCCTCGGCGGTGAACTCCGTGCGGCTGGTGATCCAGTCGGTGAACTCCAGGTTGGCGTGCACAACCTCACATGTCGCATCCGGGACGTGTTCGTCGACGCTTCGTTTGAGGATGCCGAGGGCCAGTGAGGGCAGATCGATCGGTGACCAGGGCATGTTGACGAGAAGAACGCGCACGGTGGCTCCTTGCGCACGAGCGGGCGGCGGGTGTCGGGGAGGGAGCCCGGCCGGCCCCCGGGGGGACCGGCCGGGCCATGGGTCACTCCTCGTCGCTGCCGCCGTCGGCGTTGCGGATCGGGATGGTGATGGTGATGCCGACCTTGGGCTTGCGGTTCTCCTCGTCGTCTTCGAGCGGATCGTTGTGGATGATGTCCTTCTGCATGGTTGTCCTCCTTCTCGGGTTCTCTCGAGTGGGTGGTGCCGTGCACGACCCGGTCCCGCTGTGTGCGTCAGCGGGACCGGGGTCCTCCCGGACGAGCCGGGGGACGTGAGGGGCCGGCGGGCGCCGGGGCGCCCAGGTGGGTGCGCAGGAAGGTCAGGGCGCGGCGCAGGACGGCGACGTGTGTCGCGCCGTCGTAACCGTCGTGTCCGGTGTCGAGCCACAGCTGCTCGTGTTCGACGCCCGCGGCGGTCAGGGCGGTGAGGTAGCTGCGGATCTGCTCGGGCGGGCACTTGACGTCCTTGTGCGCGCCGACGACGAGCAGTGGTGCCGCCACGTAAGCCGCATAGGTCAAGGGCGAGCTGAGGGCGTAACGTTCCGGTACCTCTTCGGGGGTTCCGCCGAACCATCGGACGTCCAGGGCGCGCAGTGTGGGCGTGGTCATCCGGTGGGCGGTGACCCAGTCGGCGACGGGTTTGACCGCGATGCCTGCCTGCCACAGCTCCGGGCGGGAACCGAGGGCGAGCAGAACCAGGTACGCGCCCCAGGACACCCCCCACAGGGCGATCGCCCTGTCGTCGACGAGTCCCCGACGGACGAGATCGGCTCGTACGGCGGCCAGGTCCGCCACCTGGGTGTGGCCGACACTCCCCGCACCGGCCCCGAAGGCGCGCCGCCAGCGGGGGCCGTAGCCGGTGGAGCCGCGGTAGTTGACCCGTGCGACGGCGTAGCCGGAGGCCACCAGCGAGTGAACCATGCCGTCGTAGGCGTCCCTGTCGTGGTCGGCGGGTCCGCCGTGGACCAGGAACACGGCCGGCGGCAGAGCCGCGGAACCGGTGTCCGGACGGCCGGGCCGGCTCTCGCCGGAGGAAGAGGCAGGAGCCGAAGCGGAGTCGGTGCCGCAAGCGGAGTCGGTGCCGCAAGCGGAGTGCGGCAGACTGAGCAGCGTGTGGACGGGGCCGTCGGGTGTCGGGGTCCACAGGTCGGTGTGCCGGCCGGGTACGTGCGGCAGGGAGCCGGGCTGCGGCAGGGGGATACCGTCGGTCGCGTGGAGGACGGGCGGGTGGGCTGTGTCGGTCCACAGGTAATGCAGCCCTCCGCCGGGCCGTGGCGCGGCATCGAGCAGGCTGCCGGCGGGCGTGGGGACGATGTGGCGCGTCCGGGTACGCAGGGACACCCGGTGCAGCAGCGAGCGGCCGTGGCGGTCCTGGCGTACCAGGACCTCACGGGTGTCGGGGTACCAGCGTGCGCTGATCTCCGTGTCGAAGCCGCACCAGTGGTGTGTGATCAGGCCGGTGCGCGGGCTCCAGGTCGCCAGCTGGTAGCGGTCCTCGCTTTCGTGGACCAGCAGCAGTTCGGGCCGCCCGGGCCTCGGTGAGAAGCCGCGGCACCAGAACCTGCCCCTGGGGTCGCCGGGCCGAGGGAGAGTGGAGACGACCCGTCCCGTGGCGGTCATGACGGTGATGGCCGCGTCACCGTCGGAGACTCCCACCAGGGCCAGCAGGTCGCCTTCGGGGGTGAGGCCGCCCAGGCGGCACGGCCCGGGTGTGGTGAGGACCTCGCGCGGAGCCCGCCCGCGCCGCCCCACCAGCACGCTCGTCGTCCCATGGCGGGTGGCGACCGCCGCGGCGACGGTACCGTCGGCCGTCACCGCCAGACCGCGCGGCAGCCCGGCCGGCGCCCCCGGCAGGCCGGGCAGTCGGCAGCCTCCCTCGAACGGCTGGTACCACCAGTGCCCTCGCCCGTCCGTGTCCTCCTCGAACCACCACACGTAGGCGTCGGCGTCGATGGCGCAGTGCATCGTGCCCCCGGGCCGGTCGGTGACCTGCCGGGTCCTGCGGGCGTCCGCATCCCAGGTGAACACCTCGCAGCGGCCGCCGGCGTCCGCCGCGAGCACCATGCGACGCGGGTCGCGCGCGCACACCTCCGGGAGGGCGCTGAGGAAGACCTTGAAGGAGTCACTCACTGCTGCCTCCCGTCCAGGACGCCGCCATTTGCCGCCGCCGCACCCGAGCGGAGCACCCCGTGGGCTCTTGCCTGGGTGTACACGGCCAGGGCGACGAAGAGCACGGTGCACAGCATCGCGGGCGTCCGGGTGTTCCAGGTGGTGACCAGGACCGCTGCCACGGCCGGGGCACCGGCGGCGGCCAGCGCGGACACCGAGTCGATCACGCTCGCAGCCCGCGACTGCACGGCCGGCGGTGTGCAGGCCACGGCGGCACTGGACAGTACGACAGTGATCAGCGGCACCAGCAAGGACAGCCCGGCGAACGCCACCCCCCAGCTCCACACGCTGTCGGCCCACAGCAGGGAGCCGCACGGCACGGGCAGCAGCCAGGCGACCGAGGTCAGCACGCGTGCCGGACCGAGCCGTCGCACCACCGGGGCCGCCACCAGGGAACCCAGCAACCCGGCCGCCCCGGATGCCGTGAGGACCAGACCGGTCCTGGCGCTGTGCCCACCTCCACCCAACTGGAACAGCGCGGTGTAGAACAGCAGCGTCAGCGTGCCGCCGGCCGTCGACGTCCACACCACGGCCAGGCGCAGCACCGGGGAGCCGGCAACCGTGGCCAGCCCGGCTTTCGCGGCGCCGGGCCATGCACGCCACGCCCCGCGCCGCCGTGGACGAGGGCCGGCCTCCGGTGCGCCCGGGGCGGGGGCGGGCAGGTCGAGGGGGGTACGAACGGCCCGTATGCCCAGAGTTGCTGCCGCGTAGGAGAGGGCGTCGGCCAAGAAGGGCAACGGACGGGCGAGTTGGAACAGGGCCCCGCCCAGCGCCGGACCGAGGATGAGCGAGACTTGATCGCCCACCTGCATTCCGGCGGCCGCGCGGGGCAGTTCGTCAACAGTGGCCAGGTGGACCAGGGCTCCGCGCGACGCGGCCTCGTAGACTATGGAGCACAGCCGCTCCAGCAGAGCGAGCGCGATCACCAGCCATAACGCGGGGCGGCCCAGACAGGTCAGCGCCAGCACCCCCGTGCCCAGGGCCGCGAATCCAGCAGAACCTGTCATGATGCGGCGCCGTTGTCCCTGGTCGGCCGGTACGGCGACGAGCGGGCCGAGAACCACTCCGGCGAGCGCGGCAGCGCTGGCGAACGCGCCCGCGGTGCCCGGTGAGTGGCCCAGATCCAGGAGCAACAGCGGGAAAACCAGTCCGGACGCCTGGCTGCCGAGTCCGTCGACCGCGTTGACCCACCACAGGATCCTCAAGTCACCGCGCCTCGGGGTGGGGGGAGGGGAAGGCGGCTCAACGGGCGTGCCGTTCGCCGCGGCTGCCGGTGGTCCGGCCGGGGGGTGGTCCGTGTATTCCCCGCGGGACTGCCGGATGGCGGGGCCGCCCTTGTCCTTGGGCGGGACGGGTCCCTCGGGGGGTTGCCGAATCGGAGACACGTCGACGTTCCCCACCCCCCGTACGCCCGGAATGCGGCGCCCGGCCGCCCCTTGTGTCGAATATGTGCGTGAAGCGTGAAAGTGAGCGGGAGCCTAGCCACCGCGGAACACCTGCGACAAGAGCCGGACACCGCGCAGTAGCTGGCCCGTACCCCGGGCATATGGCCGACAGCCGACTGTTCACAAAGGGCGGAACCGTGCACACACATCAGGCACCTCGGCCGGCGGAGCAGCGCGTGGGCAGGAAACGAGCTGCTTCACACCCGCACACCGACGGCGCGGTGCACCAGATGTTCCATAACGCCCGGCAAAGGGTGTCCACGACACAGGACCATGCCTTGTGCGCCGCTTCCCGTGCCGTGATCACGGGTGCGGAACTCGGCCGGGGCAGTCGTTGCGCAACCGAACGCAGGTGACGGCAACCGCGGTGACGGACGCGCTGCGAAGGCCGCCGTCACGCGAGACGCGCCGCACCCCGCTTTCCCGATGCGCCGGAGGCGGCTGCACGCATTGGCCGACAACTCACCCCATCCACCGGCAAAGAGCAAGCAAGCAACCGACGTCCGCTGAAGTCGGCGGATGCCGTCGCATCTGCCCGTACGAGGCGCCGGCCCGGCTCGCCCAGCCCGGCATCGGGCAGTGTGCCGTAGACGAGGCTGGGCCGGCTGATGCCGAAGCGGCTGAGAGCGGGGATCCGGTCGGTGACGATCGCGCGCTGTGCCGCGGCGGCGGTTCACCCGTCGCCCCTTGCGGGGTGCGGCGGCTGATACAGGTCAGGGGCCTGATTTCGAGTTGAGGCGGCGGATACCGGAGAGGGCGATGGGTCAGCGATTCGGACCGTCGGTGCGATGGCATGCGTCAGTGCGGTATTGCCAAGCCAAGAACACCCCACTAACCTCACGCCTGTGAGGTTACGGCCGTGAGGTTGCTGAGGCGCGCGGTCACGCAGGTGCATCCAGCCGGTTTGTCCGAGGGAGACCGAAATGAAGATCATTGATGTGCGCCCCGACCTGCGCATGGTGCTCGACGACGGGCCCGGACAGGCCTACCTACTGCGCCGCGGGTCGAACGCGGTGCTGGTCGACACGGGCATCGCCGGGCAAGGCAGAGTCATCACCGAGGCCTTGCGTGGTTGGGGCCTGGACCGGGAGTCGTTGACCCACGTGGTCCTGACGCACTGGCATCCCGACCATGCCGGGTCGGCCGCGGAACTGGCCGCCTGGCCCAACGTCCGCGTCTGGGCACACCGCAACGATGCCCCGATCATCCGCGGCAGCAGTTACAGCTCGCTTCCCGCCCTCACCCACGCCGAGGAGGAGCTCTACGCCCACATCGCCGGCACCATCCCCGACGCCGCGCCTTCTCGTGTCGACCGCGAGCTCGACGACGACGAGATCCTCGAGGAGATCGACGCCCGCGTCCTGTCGACCCCCGGCCACACCGACGGCAGCATCGCCCTGCACTTCCCGCACGAGGCCGTCCTGTTCACCGGTGACATTGCCACCGGGCAAGGGGGCCAGGTCATACTCGGGCCGTTCAACCTCGACCGGGCACAGGCCCGTGAGTCCTTCCGGCGCTTCGCCGACATCGACGTCGACACCGTCTGCTTCGGCCACGGTCAGCCGCTGCGCGGCGAGGACACTGCCTTGCTGCGCGAAGCGGCCACCGCCGACGAGGTCCCCGACCCTCTCGGCTGACCCGCGCCCAGCTCGCGCCGAACCGGCATCGGCGTAAGGTTACGGCCGTGAGTAAAGCGGCAGCCGGGAGCAGACAACGCAACCCCCGGGGTGCGGGGCAGGCCCTACGCGGCGACATCGTGTCGGCCGCCCGAGAGATCCTCATCGAGGACGGCTACGCGAGCGCGGTGAGCCTGCGTGGGGTGGCACGGCGGATCGGCATCGCGCCCCAGTCGATCTACCTGCATTTCGCAGGCCCGGACGAGATCGTGCAGGCCGTCACCGTCGAGACCTTCGCCCAGCTAGGCCGCTTCATCGCGGATGCGAAGGAAGGAATCGAGGCACCCCGGGACCGGCTCATCGCCGGCTGCCGCGCCTACATGGCCTTCGGACTTGACAACCCGAATCTGTACGGACTGCTCTTCCAGCGCAACCGGCTCCTCCGCGGAACGGAACCCCGCCCCACCCCCGCGGACGCACCGGACTCCCGCAACCCCGACGCCGGGCCGTTCGCCTACCTCATGGAAAGCCTCCGACTCTGCATCGCCGACGGATCCTCCGAGGTGACAGACGTCTTTTCCACCGCAACGCAGTTGTGGGCGGCCATGCACGGCTTTGTTCTGTTGCGCAACGGCTACCAGTTCCCCTGGCCGGACCTTGACCGAGCCGAGGTCGAGCTCATCAGCTCCATCGCGAGACTCCGCAAGCCCGACTGACAACACCGCGGTTCTCATTCTCACCGTTCCAGTGGCACGGCGGCGGTAATGGTGGCCAGGACCCCGGGGTCCGTTGCATGATCGGTCCTCCGGCCGGTTCGTCTCTTCCGCAACCGCCCCGTGCCGCAGTCTGGCGGCGCCTGACCGCCTGCGACCGATGCGCGGCTGTGTGGCCGGACACGCCTGCCCGGACCGCGTGTGCGGCCTACCGTCCGGCCGCGGCCGACCAGGGAGCAAAGGCTGAGTCGGGTCCCCTCGAATCGGTGCCGGAGGCCTGTCGGGCGGTGTAGAGGCGCGCATCGGTGCCGAGGACCGCGACCACGGCACGCCCGTTGGCGTCCCGGGCCACCGCCGGTGCCGCCGTGTGCAGCACCTTCCCCGTCTGCCAGCGCCCCGGCTCTCTGTCGGCCGTGGCGACACGCACCATGCCTTCGTCGTCGCGCCCGGCGAGCACCGTCCGCCGCCCCTGGGGACCGACAGTCGCGACGCTGACCCGACCGTAGCCGCCGATCCGCTCTGCCTTCCCGATGACCTCCCAACCGCCGCTCTGCCGCTCCCAGTTGGCGAGCAGCACCTGCGCGGTGATCGGCAACCGGTAGGCGATTTGTATGCCCCCGTCCGCCAGCGGCACCACGCTGACAGGCCCGGCGGGCCGCGGCAGGCCGACCGCCGGGACCGGCCGTGGGAGTTCCCCGGGCTTCGTGGACACCCAGTGCAGTACGGACTTGGCGTTGGGAGCGACGAGGTGGATCAGCCCGGCGGAGTCGACACAGGCGTCCAGTCCGTCCACCACCTGCGGGTACTTCCCGGGCAGGCACGCCACCCGCCGCCAGTCCGTCCACTTCCCGCCGCGGACGCTGCTGCGGTGGCTCACACCGCCGTCCCAGTTGCGTGCGAAGACGTGCACCACCCCGTCCTTGTCGGCGACCGCGGCCGGGTAGCCCATCTCCAGTGACTTGACCGGGGCGGAGTCCGGCGCGCCCAGCGACTCCCACGGGCCGAAGACGGGGACACCCTCGTCGCCGGTATCGGACTGGATCGCAGTCATCAACTCGCGACGGTGGGCACGCTTGCCGCTCGGCAGTACCGTATGGACTGCGAAGAGCTGAATCCTTCCATCGCCGTGGCGCAAGGCGAAGAGCTGCCCTTCGAACATTTTCCCGCCCAGGCCGTGGGGGCCGCCGAAGGTGCCGCTGCCCGGAGCAGTCTCCACCCAGCAGCGCGCCGTGCCGTCCAGGACCGCGAAGGCCGCCAACCGGTTGTCCTTGAGGGGGAGCAGCCAGGAGTTGGAGCCGGGGGCGCGCTGGTAGGTGGAGCGGGTCCAGTTCTTGGAGACGCCGGTGAGGGCTGTGCCGCCGAGTTTGCGGTCACCGCAGCCGGCCCTGTCACCGCAGTCCTTGCCGTCCGCCCAACCGTAGACCGACAGCAGATCGCCTTTGCGCTTGGCGGTCTTGAGGTCGATGTTGTGGGGCAGGGCGGCATTCTCGTAGCCGAGGTAGCTTTCGACGGCCACGGGACGGCTGTGTTGGCGCCCCCAGTACTGGGCCAACGCCGCCTGGGCAAAGTGGGCGGAGGCGGTGTGGTCCTCGTGGTCGTGGTAGTGAAAGCCGCGCAGCCGCAGGTCGCGGGAGTACAGCGGCGGCTTGTCAGCCCTGTGGACGGCGTTGGGGTCCAGGGTGCGTACGACTGTGGGCCGGACCCGTTCCATGATCGCGGTCAGCGAGTCGATGAGCTGGCCCCGGGTGTACTCGTAGCGCTCTCGCACGGGAGTATGGGTCGGCGGGAGCGTGGCGAGGGTGTCGGCCGCACCTAGCCACAGACCCCGCAGGGAGTTCTTCTTGGGCGCGAACAGGGAGCGGGCCTCGACCAGTTCCAGAAACACCAACTGGTTGTGCGGGGCCGCGCGCAGCGTCTGCACCTCCACCTGGAAGCCGGGAATGAGCGATACCGCGTCCACGTCCCACGGGCTTTCGGTGTCGCCCGTGGCCATGAGGGCATGGGCCCGACGCACGCCGTTCATCCGGGCCCGCACGTACTTCTGGCGGTCGTAAGGGACCATGCCGGCCATGGGGTCGTGCAAAAGGACGTTGTGGCCGTCGGACTCGCCGCCGGTCAGGCAGACGGTGACCGAGGGCGCCCCGCTGCGTATGGACTGTTCCAGGTCCGGATTCATGAAGTACAGGTTGTCGTCGGGGTGCGCGATGATGTGAAGGAACGCCTGCTTCGCCCCGGCCGCAGCGGCCTGCTTCACCACCACCGGAGCACCGAGCGTCTTCGACGCGCCGCCGTCCGTTGTCGGCCAGGTGTACAGTCCGGCACCTGCCCCCATGATGACGGCACCCGCACCGGCCGCCTTGAGCATTTGCCGCCTGTCCATATGGGTGAGCGAACGCACGGCCACTCCTCGATGGCGTCCGGCACCGCCCCACGTACGACAAACACTCACACCGGGATGAGCCACCCCACTAGATGTGCGAATCCCGAGCCTGGTTCCCCTTCTTCATCGCCATGGGCCGACTCTGCGCCTGCCGACGGCGCGGGAGGTGAAGACGTCCGCCAGGCCGGTCTCGACCGTCACCGCCGCAGGGTCCCACAGCGTCGCCGGATCGGCCGGCGAGCGGACCAGGGGCAGCACACGACTTCAGGGTCTGACACGAAGCCGCAGGTCATGGCGACCGCTCGCAGATTCCGCGAGCTACTGCGGAGGTCCCACTAGGACGTATTCCAGCCCTTCGTGACAAGGGGTGGGGTTGCGACGTTTTCGCTGGGTGGTCAACCGCTCCCGCGAGAGCATGCTGCTGCACACCAGCGTGAACAACTTCTTCTCCGTTGCGCCGTCGAAACCGTACACGTGGCCGGGTTGGCAGCAGACGGCGCCCAGGCCGTCGACCTCGCCGTGGCGCACGACGCGGACGTGGTCCTGATGGACCTGCACATGCCCGGCGCCGACGGCGTCGAGGCCACACGCCGACTCAGGACCGAAAGCCCGGCCACGGCCGTCGTAGTCCTCACCACCTACACCGACGACTACTCCGTCCTCGCCGCACTCGAGGCCGGCGCCACCGGCTACCTCACCAAAAACTCCTCCGCCGCCGACATCCGCCGCGCCATCGAGGCCGCCGTCTCCGGCCACGCCATGCTCGACCCGCTCGCCGCCGACCGCCTGATCCACGCCAGCCGCCGCAACGCCCCGGGCCACCGTGAGAAGGACGCCCGCCTCCCCGACGGCCTCACCGAACGCGAGGGCCAAGTACTCGGCTTGATCGCCCAAGGGCTGTCCAACGCCGAGATCGCCTCCAGGCTGTACCTGAGCCGCTCCACCGTGAAGACGCACATCAACCAGATCTTCACCAAGACCGGCAGCCGCGACCGCCCGCAGGCCATCGTGTACGCACACCGTCACGGTATCCACGCCGAGGACGATCCACACCAGGCAGACGGCTGATGCTCCGGGCCTTACGAGGGCCGCCGGTCCGAGGAAGGCAGTCGAACCGGGTACGGACCGCCTCGGTGATGTGACCAGCCTCGGCGGATGCGGAAACGAAGGGGAGAAACCTCTTCCACAGGGGACCGGACATCGCACCCGTCCGCGCAGTGCGTACGCCCGTTGCTCCTGCGGTGGTCGTCCAGGGCGTTCCTGACGCGGCACCACACGAGGGTGTGCCGGTCCGGGCCGGGCGCTGAAAGCGTCCGGTAAGGAAGCTCTCCCTACCTTCCGTCAGTGAGGTGAGCAGCGGCTGCCGCCGCTGCCGGTCACTGGGAGGGAATCGTGGAGAAGCTGAGCGGATGGGTGATCCACCATCGGCTGCTGGTGGGTCTCAGTTGGCTGGTGATCACGGTGGTGGGCGTGCTGGTGGCGCCGTCGCTCTCGGGCCGGCTGCAACCAGGCACCCATGTCACCGGCCCCGGCTACACCGCCAACGTGCAGATCGCCCGGAGCTACGGAGGCGCGACCCAGGACCCCGCTGTCGTGGTCCTGGACCTCCCGACCGGACAGACCGTCAATTCGCCGCAGGCGCGGGCGAAACTGCGGGCGGTGGACAGGGGCATCGCCACGGCGTCGTCGGGCCTGCGCCTGGTCTCCTACGCCTCGACCGGCAGCCGGACGCTGGTCGGGAACGGTGGGACGAGCACGATCGTCCTGGCCTATCCGCCGAAGCCCGGTGACGACATGGCCACCGATCAGGTCGACGCCCTCACCAGGGCTGCCACGGCCGCGGCGCCAGGTCTGACCGTGCACGGCACCAGTCTGCGGGCCCTGGAGGCCGGCAACACCACCGGTGCCGGCAACTCCAGCGTCACCGGTGAGCTGATCATCGGAGCGATCGGCGCGCTGGTGGTCCTGGCCTGGGTCTTCGGTTCGCTGCTGGCGCTGTTGCCGCTGGTCATGGCTCTGATCTCGGTGCTGACGATGCAACTGCTCGTCTACGGGCTGACGTTCCTGATGCCGTCGTCATCGCCGATCCACCCGGCCGTGCAGTACATCGTGGCGCTGCTGGGCCTGGGCCTGTCGATCGACTACTCGCTGCTGGTGGTCACCCGCTGGCGCGAGGAGCGCGCGGCCGGCGGGAGCAACGACGAAGCGGTGCGCGCGGCCGTGCGGAGGGCCGGGCACAGCGTCTGGTTCAGCGGCATGGTCGCCTCGCTCGGTCTGTTCGCGCTGACCGTCATCCCCAACTCGATGGTCCGGGGCATCGGTGTGTCGGGGCTGTTCATCCCCTCCACCGCGACCCTGGTCGCGCTGACGCTGCTCCCCGCGGCGCTGTCCAAGATCGGGCCGCGGGTGGACTGGCCGCGGCGGGCGTCGCGACGGCAGGCGGACAGCCGGTTCTGGACCGGCTGGTCGACGTTCGTGATCAAGCACCGGGTGGCTTCGGCGATCGCGGGCCTGAGCATCCTGGCCGCGCTGACCGCCACCGCCGCGACCATCGACATCAACACCCCGAGCAGCCACGCACTGGCCACCGCCGGCGCCTACACCGACGGCCTGCGCGCCCTGGAAACCGACGGATTCCCGTCCGGGACGCTGACCGCGGTGCCGGTGTACGTCCCGGACGCCGTCGACGCGGGGAACACCGTCAACGCCCTGGACACCCTTTCCAGCCTGCGCGGCGCCGCAGCCCCGGCAGGACCGGCCTGGCACACCGGGGGCAGCGCGATGGTCATCGCGATCCCGTACCGCGAGGTCGGCAGCACCGACGGCGGCACCTCGCCGGCCGACATCCGCCGCAGCGTCCCACCGGGTGTGCTGGCCGGTGGCGAGGGCGCACAGAAGATCGACGAGACCAACGCCACCTACGGCTCGTTCCCCCTGCTGTTCGCAGTGGTCGCGGTGGTCACCTTCCTGCTGCTGACCCGCGGGATGCGGTCCGTCCTGCTGCCCGCCAAGGCCGTGCTGCTCAACATGCTGTCCGTGGCGGCCTCCTACGGCCTGCTGGTGATCGTCTTCCAGCACGGCATCGGCATGAAGGCGCTGTGGGGCGCGTCCACCTACGGCGCGATCGACGCCCTTGCCCCGGTGCTGATCTTCGGGTTCCTGTTCGGCGTGTCCATGGACTACGAGGTGTTCATCCTGGCCAGGGTCCGCGAGGGATACGACCGCACCGGATCCACCCGGGAGGGCATCATCGAGGGTGTGTCGCGCACCGGCCGCCTGGTGACCTCCGCCGCGTCGATCCTGTTCTTCGCGCTCGCCTCGCTGGCCACGGCGAACGACGTCACCGTGCGCGAGATCGCCATGGGCCTGGCGTTCGGGGTGGTGCTGGACGCTATGGTGGTCCGGATGCTGCTGCTGCCCGCACTGGTCTCGCTGTTCGGCGACTGGAACTGGTGGCTGCCGGACCGGGCCGCGCGGCTGCTCCGGCTCCCGGTGACGCGGCCGGCCGACGAGGCCCGCCCGGAGCCGGTTCCGCAGCGGATCGGGGAGGCATAGGCCGTGCGGGTGCTGGTGGTCGAGGACGAGCCGGACGTCGCCGAGGCCCTGGCCTGGGGCCTGCGGGCCGAGGGATACGTCGTCGACGCGACGGACGACGGCACGGACGGGCTGTGGATGGCGACGGAGAACGCCTACGACGTCATCGTCCTGGACGTCATGCTGCCCGGCCTGGACGGGTACCAGGTGGCCAAGCGCCTGCGGGAGCGCGAGCGCTGGACGCCGATCCTGATGCTCACCGCCATGGACGACGACCTCGACCACGCCGAGGGGCTGGACTCCGGTGCGGACGACTACCTCTCCAAGCCGTTCTCCTACCCGGTCCTCCTCGCACACCTGCGCTCCCTGACCCGACGCACCCTCGGAGCCAGGCCGGCGGTGCTCGTCGCCGCCGGCCTGGCACTGGACCCCGCCGGACGCACCGTCACCCGGGACGGTGCGCCCCTGGAGGTGACCGGGCGGGAGGTCGCCGTGCTGGAGTACCTGCTGCGGCGCAAGGGCTCCGTCATCTCCAAGGCCGAACTGCTGGAACACTGCTGGGACGCCCACTCCACCGGCGACCCGGCGATCGTCGAGGTCCTCGTGCACCGGCTGCGGCGCAAGATCGAGGGGCCGAGCGGGCCGACCGTCATCGAGACCGTGCGCGGCAAGGGATACGTCATCAGGGGCGAGAAGACATGACCGGGCTCGCGCGCGCCTGGCGCCGTCTGGCACACGGCGCGCGCCCCCGGACCGTGCGGACCCGCGTCACGGTCGTCGCCGGTCTCGCGCTCACCGTGGCCGTCGTCGTCGGGCTCCTCGTGATGTACCTGTTGCAGGTCGGCCAGGCCAAGCGCACCATCGCCGGGCAACTGCGCACCTACGCCGTCCAGATCGAGCAGTCGGCCACCGGCGGGGTGTTCCCGCAGCCGCTGCCGCCGTCGGTGCTCGACGCGCAGGCCCAGTCCCAGGTCCTCGCGCCGGACGGGACCGTCATCGCCTCGACACGTGATCTGGCCGGCAGGCCGGCTGTGTTCGCCCTTGCGGCGGATGCCACGACCCCGGTTCGGCAGAAGGCCGCCGACGGCGTCCTCCCCGGCGAGCTCTCCGTCCTCGGCGAGCACACCGAGGTCGGCGGCCGGCCGGTCACCGTCATCACCCTGACTGCCACCAGCCAACGGGACCAGGTCGACGAGACCTTCGCCCGGCTGCTCGTCACCGGCGTGCCGGGCACGCTCCTGGTGGCGTGCGGCACCGTGTGGTGGGTGGTCGGCCGCGCGCTGCGGCCGGTGGAGCAGATCCGGCGCACCGCCACCGCCATCACCGCCGCCGAGCTGTCCCAGCGCGTCCCCGAGCCCGGCACCGACGACGAGATCGGCCACCTGGCCCGCACCATGAACGACATGCTGGCCCGGCTGGACGACTCCGCCGCACGGCAACGCCGCTTCGTCGCCGACGCCAGCCACGAACTCCGCAGCCCCCTGACGGCCATCCGCACCGGCCTCGAGGTCGGACTCGCCCACCCCGACCGCGCACCCTGGCCCGACATCGCCTCACGGGCCGCCCGGGGGACCGAACGCCTCGAGGCGCTGATCTCCCAACTCCTCGCCCTGGCCCGAGCCGACGCCGGAAAGCCGGCCGCGCGCCGGCAGACCGTCGACCTGTCCGCGTTGCTCGCCGATATCCGGGCGACGACCACGGCGCCGCACCTGGAGATCGAGCTCGCGGTCCCGGCGCACACCACGGTGACCGGCAACCCGGAGGACCTGTCCCGGCTGTTCCGCAACCTCATCGACAACGCCGCCCGGTACGCGCGGACGAGGGTGTCCGTCACAGCGGGGGTCGAACCGGGCGGCCTACGGGTCGAGATCGGCGATGACGGACCGGGAATCCCGGTCGAGGAACGCGAGCGGGTCTTCGACCGCTTCGTCCGCCTCGACGCCGACCGGGGACACGGCACCCGCTCCACCGGGCTCGGGCTGCCCATCGCCCGGGAGATCGCCACGGCCCACGGCGGCACGATCACGCTCACCGAGACCGACGGCGGCGGAACGCGCGCCGTGGTGGCCCTGCCGCGCTGACCTGAAGCGTGGGGTTCGTGGGCACAGGTGCCCCTGTTGCCCATGGGGCGACTCTCTCGGGAATCTCGGGGATGGGCGTCACTTCCCTTGGCGATCTGCTCCCGGTGGCACGGCGCCCGCCTCGGTACGGCTGCGCTCTCCGTCGCGTCCCAGGAGGGCGTCCGCTTCTGCCGGGTTCTCTCAGGCGCGGACCAGGGGAGTGTCGACCAGGTGCTCCGCCAGGAACCAGGCCTGCAGCTCCCCGGTGCGGATCACCTGCGAGACCAGCAGGTCGTTGGTGCCGTCGTCACCCGTCTCGGCGGCCCGGGCGGCCGCGTCGTGGGCGTCCACCAGGATCGTCTCGTGGGCCTCCAGGAGCCGTGAGAGCATTGCCGGGACCTCCTCGGCGCCGTCCGGCGGACGCGGGATCGACGTGATCTCGGCGACGTGCCGTGGGTCGCCCACCGCGACCCCGCCCAGGGTCTGGACCCGCTCGGCGATCGTGTCCACGAGGGCCAGCTGGTCGTCCGCGTGCTTGTCCAGCAGCAGGTGCAGCTGGTAGAAGGTCGCGCCGCGCAGCAGCCAGTGGTGCTTCTTGTAGAGGCCGTACAGGATCTGCGTGTCCGCCAGGACCCGGTTCAGACGCTGGCAGGAGTACATGCGCGCCTCGTACGAGAGGCCGAGGGGGAACTGCTTGACGGTCCCGAACTCCTGGATGATTTCGCCCTTCTGGTGCAGCCACGGCTGACTGTGCTGCAAGGCCTTCCCGGGGTCGGAGCTGGTGGTCATGGTGCGCCTCCTGGCGGATGTGCGATGCGGTTGTCTGCGCGAGTGACGTTAGGCGCGGAGACGGGGGAGGCGTTGTCCGGGAGCGCCCGGTCCGGTACCCCTGAGCGCACCCGGTTCGCTCTGGGGCCGACCGCCGTGCACGCACGGACACGGGCCGTCCGCCGTACCGCTCTACCGTCGGTGGCCGTAGCCGTACGGACTGAGGCAGACATGAACGAGCAGGTGGACGTGGTCGTCGTCGGCCTGGGGCCGGGTGGGGAGTACCTGGCGGGCACCCTCGCCGAGGCGGGGCTCGACGTGGTCGGCGTCGAGGCGGAGCTGGTCGGGGGCGAGTGCCCGTACTGGGGGTGTGTGCCCAGCAAGATGATGGTCCGGGCCGGGAATGTCCTCGCCGAGGCCCGGCGCGTAGCCGCCCTGGCCGGGCAGGCCGAGGTGGCCCCGGACTTCGTCGCCGTCCACGCAGAGGTTCCTGTGGAGCGGCTGCAGCACATGATCCACACCTGCCCGACCTTCCACCGTGCGGTCGAAGCGGCCCTGGCGGCTCTACGCTGACCGCTCCGCGCCGGTCCGGTGTCCGGTCAGCCAGTACGGCAGCGCCGGCGCCGCCAGGGCGGCCCCGAAGAAGCCGACCAGGGCGCAGGAGGCGTTGCTCTCCGCATCACGAACGCTCCGGCACTCACCATGTCTCCGATCACCGTCGCCTACCCCACCCCACCCCACCCCACCCATGAAAGGGAATCCGATGAACCGTCTGACCACCACCCCTGTCGTCGTGCACAACGAGGCCCTCAGCCGCTACGAGATCCTGGTCGGCGGCGAACGCGTCGGCCTGACCGCCTACCTTGACCGCGGTGACCAGCGCGTCTTCTACCACACCGAGGTCGACGAGGCCTTCGCCGGCCAGGGCCTGGCCGGCCGGCTGGTCCGGGAGGCGCTCACCCACGCCCGCGCCGCAGGCAAGCGCGTCGTGCCCGTGTGCCGGTACGTGGCCAAGTTCCTGCAGAGACATGAGGGGTTCGCCGACCTGGCCGACCCGGTGACCCCCGACGTCCTGCGGTGGCTGCGCACCGAACTGGACTGAGCCCGCAATGCGCTGCCGGAAGCGATCCCATGCACTGATGGTCAACTCCGTTTCGCCCGGGGCCACTACCGTGACCGGCGGCGCGGCGGCCCCGCCGTGCCGCCGGAGGCGAAGGAGTGGCATGGCCAGGCAGACCATCGCGGAGCAGTACGTCGACCTGATGGCACGCGCCGGCGTGCGCCGTATGTACGGAGTGGTCGGGGACAGCCTGAACCCGGTCGTCGACGCGGTCAGACGGCATGACGCCGTGGAGTGGGTCCAGGTCCGCCACGAGGAGGCCGCGGCGTTCGCGGCCGGCGCGGAGGCCCAGCTCACCGGCCGCCTCGCCGCCTGCGCCGGCTCCTGCGGCCCGGGAAACCTGCACTTGATCAACGGCCTGTACGACGCCCACCGCTCCATGGCGCCGGTGCTGGCGCTGGCCGCTCAGATACCCAGCGGGCAGATCGGCACCGGCTACTTCCAGGAGACCCACCCCGACCGTCTGTTCGCCGAGTGCAGCCACTACTCGGAGCTGATCTCCTCGCCGCACCAGATGCCGCGCGTGGTGCAGACGGCGATCCAGCACGCCGTCGGCCGCCGCGGTGTCTCGGTCGTGGCCCTCTCCGGCGACACCGCCGCCGAGGCCACCCCGGACGCGGCCCCCGAACTCACCCTGCCTCTGGACCTGCCCGCCATCCGCCCGGGCGAGCGGGAACTCGCCCGCCTCACCGAGCTCGTGGACGCCGCCGAGCGCGTGATGGTGTTCTGCGGCCGGGGTGTCGCCGGCGCCCACGCCGAGGTGATGGCCTTCGCCGAGAAGGTCAAGGCACCGGTCGGGCACGCGCTGCGCGGCAAGGAGCACATCCAGTACGACAACCCGTACGACGTCGGCATGAGCGGACTGCTCGGCTACGGCGCCGCGTACGAGGCCATGCACGAGGCCGACCTGCTGCTGCTCCTCGGCACGGACTTCCCGTACACCGAGTTCCTGCCCCGCCATGTGCGCACCGTCCAGGTCGACGTCCAGCCCGAGCGGCTCGGCCGACGCACCCAGCTCGACCTCGCCGTGTGGGGCGACGTGGGCGAGACCCTGCGATGCCTGACGCCCGCCGTGCGGGAGAAGCGGTCGCGCCGGTTCCTCGACCGCATGCTGGAGCGGCACACGCACGCCCTCGAAGGCGCCGTGAACGCCTACACGCGCCATGTCGAGAACCAGACCCCGATCCACCCCGAATACGTGGCCGCGGTACTGGACGAAGAGGCCGCGGACGACGCTGTGTTCACCGTGGACACCGGCATGTGCTGTGTGTGGGCGGCGCGTTATCTGACGCCGAACGGCCGCCGCCGCATCCTCGGCTCGTTCGTGCACGGCTCGATGGCCAACGCGCTGCCGCAGGCGATCGGCGCCCAGTTCCTGGACCGCGGCCGGCAGGTCGTCTCGCTCTCCGGCGACGGCGGATTCTCCATGCTCATGGGCGACTTCCTCACTCTCGTGCAGTACGGCCTGCCGGTCAAGGTCGTCGTCTTCAACAACTCCTCCCTCGGCATGGTCGACCTGGAGATGATGGTCGACGGCCTGCCCCCGCACGCCACGAGCTACCCGCACACCGACTACGCGGCCATCGCCACGGCGGCCGGAGCACGGGGTATCCGGGTGGAGAAGCCCGCCGACCTGCGCGGCGCGCTGCGCGAGGCCTTCGCCCATGACGGGCCCGCGCTGGTAGACGTCGTCACCGACCCCGCCGCCCTGGCCGTCCCGCCGAAGATCACCGCCGAGCAGGTCAGCGGGTTCGCGCTCTCCGCGAGCCGGACGGTGCTGAGCGGCGGAGTCGGCCGCATGCTCCACCTTGCGCGGGCCAACCTCCGGAACATTCCCCGCCCTTGAGAGTCGGACCTGGAGGCTCAGGGCCGTACCGCCGGTCCGCCTGAGGTGTCGAAGGCGTGCGTCACCTCGGGCGCGGTGCCCGGGGTGAGCAGTGCGCGGGCCTCCTCCTCGAACCGGCGGTCGGTGGCCGTCAGCCGCACGTGGTGCTGGGCCTGGTGCTCCGCCCAGGAGGACACCAGGTAGTTCTCGACGAACCGCTCCGGGTCGTGGCCGTCCTGGTAGAGGCCCCAGGACAGGGCTCCGGTACGGCGCCGGGAGCGGGCCACCCGGTGCATGCGGTCCGTGAACTCGACCTGATGGTGCGCCGGGACGCGGTAGACGACGGAGACCAGGACCGGGCCGTCGGCCTCCCCGGGTTCGAACACCAGGGGAGGCGCGGGCCAGTGGTCCGACGGTGTGGGGTTGATGCCCTCGGCGTCCCGCAGCGGCCACCGTCGTACGCTGGCCGCGCTCAGCAGCATCACGCCGCCGGCGATCAGCAGACAGGCGCTCAGCCCGAGCCAGTCGGCCACCGCACCCCACAGGGGTGCGGCCAGCGCCTGACCACCCTGGAAGACCAGCAGATAGACGGCCAGTCCGCGGGCTCTGACCCAGCCGGGGAGCCGGGTCTGCACGGCCGCGTTGAGCGTGGAGAGTACGGCGATCCACGCGAGGCCCACGGGCAGCAGGGCGAGCGCGACCAGCCACGGGACGTGGACCGTCGCCAGCACCGCGAGTGCCCCGGCGAACACCAGGGCGCCGACGGCGAGGATGCCGTTGGCGCCCAGCAGGCGACGGGCGCGGGGGAGGAGGAAGGCCCCGCCGACCGCGCCGACGCCCACCGCTCCGAGGAGCAGTCCGTAGCCGCCCGAGCCGAGGCCGAGGGAGCCGCTCGCGGTCAGCGGGAGCAGGGCCCACAGGGCGGCGCCGCCGGGGATGAACAGGAGCGTGCGCAGCAGGATCCGGCGGACGCCGGGCGCGTTCCAGACGTAGCGGCGGCCGGCG
The DNA here is from genome assembly GCF_040703965.1 of Streptomyces sp. NPDC006655. Lineage (NCBI taxonomy): Bacteria > Bacillati > Actinomycetota > Actinomycetes > Kitasatosporales > Streptomycetaceae > Streptomyces > Streptomyces sp. NPDC006655. Next base: position 34,931 of record NZ_JBEYJU010000076.1, read on the forward strand.
TACAGCGCGGCCAGCAGGCCTTCGGTCCCGGCGGGTGGGGCGGCCGCCGCGGCGGGGCGCCGCCACAGCAGCAGCACGGCCGCGATGCCCAGGTAGGACACCGCGTTGAAGGCGAAGACCCAGCCGGCGCCCGCCGCCGCGACCACCGCGCCGCCGAGTGCCGGACCGACGGCACGGGCCAGGTTCATGTTCACCGCGCCCAGCGCCGCCGCCTGACCGAGCCGCTCCCGTTCCACCAGCTCCGGCTGGATCGCCTGCCAGGCCGGGCCCATCAGCGCGGTCCCGCAGCCCAGCAGGAAGGTCAGGAGCAACAGGGCCGTCGGCGACAGGGCGTCCAGGAACGCCAGCACGGCCAGCGCCCCGGACACCGCGAGCATCGCGAACTGGGCGGTCACCAGCACCGCACGCCGGTCGAACCGGTCGGCGACCACCCCGGAGGGCAACGCGAGGAGGACGACGGGCAGGCTGGACGCGGTCTGCACCAGCGTCACCAGTGCGGCACTGTCCCCGACGAGCAGCCACTGGGCGCCCACGGTCTGCATCCAGCTGCCGACGTTGGAGACCAGCTGGGCGATCCACAGTGCCCGGAAGACACGTGCCGCGAGCGGTGCCCACGGGGAGTCGGTGGCGGCGTCGCTCATGCCGCTCCCGAACGGGTCCAGGCGGGGGCGCCGTCGGCCAGTCGGTGTGTCGCCAGGGAGGTGACGAGCAGGAGCAGCAGGGCCAGGCCCAGCGTGGCCACCAGATGGCCGTGGAGCAGCAGCTCGGTCCCGGCGAACGCGCCGAGCAGCATGGCCAGGACGGACAGGATCCGGCGGCCGGGCCGGGGCGCGGCACCGCCCGCCGGACCGGAGTCCGCGGCCAGGCCCGTCAGGGTCAGCGTCAGCACGGTCGTGGTCATGTCGGGGACGCCGAGACGCCGGGCGACCGCGTTCTGCAGGCCCATGGCGAGCCCGAGGAACACGATCAGCGTGTACTGCACTCCCGTGCCGACCCGGCCGTCGGTGACCGCGGTCACGGCCACCGTGACGGCGACCAGCACGGTCTTCACGGCCGTCGCCGTCTTCAGCAGATTCCCGCGGTGCGTGGCGAACCGGGTGCCGAGCCGCCCCCCGGCCAGTGCCCCGCCGAGGAACGCGGCCAGGGCGACGACGGAGGCGAGCGCGGACAGGTTCGGGGCGCCCGCCAGCGCGAAGCCGAGGAACACCACGTTGCCGGTCATGTTGGCTACGAAGACATGCCCGAGGGACAGATAACTCACCGCGTCGACCAGCCCGGTGACCAATGTCAGCGTCAGCAGCAGGGGAGGCAGCGGGCCGTGGCGGTCGTCCTTGGGCGGTACCAGGGTGTGGAGCGCGTCAGTCAGCAGTGCGCGCACGGTGCTCTCCTTCCGATGCGCTGGGGGTGCGGTGCAGTACCACGCGGGTGAGCAGCCCGCTCGCCGGGCCGAGCACGATCGTTGCGAGGACGAGCCACAACGGCCACGGGGTGAGGCCCAGCGCGTGGTCGACGGACCACCGGCCGGGCCCGGTGAGGGCCAGGGCCACCGAGATGACGACGAGGACCAGCGGATACTCGTACCCGTCGTTCTGAACCCACAGGCCCTTGGGCCACTTGACCGTTCCCGCGACCGTCATCACACCCATCGCCGCCATCGCGGCCAGCGGCGTGAGCAGCCCGGCGGCCAGGAACAGACCGGCGCCGATCTGACTGCCGCCTGCGACGACCGCGGTCAGCGGGCCCCCGCGGAAACCGTCGTGCCGGAACTCCTCCGTTCCCCCCACCAAGCCCTTGCCCCCGAGGTGGAAGCTCACCTTCTGCACTCCATGGCCGGCGAGGAGGAGTCCCGCCGGCAGCCGGAGGACCAGCAGTCCCGCGTCCATTGCTTCTTGTCCTTCCTTTTCTTCCTGTCTGTCCCCGGCCCGGGACGTGACGTCTGCTCAGCCGGCCGCGTGGGCGCCGATGATGGTCTGCGCGTAGACCAGGCCGAGGCCGTACGTGCCGCCGTTCTCCTTGACCACGTTCGTGACCGCCTCGTACGTCTCCGTGCGGGCCCAGTCGCGCTGGAGCTCCAGGAGCACCTGGACCCAGGTGACCGGCACGGCGCCGCCCTGGACCATGCGCTGCACGGCGTGCTCGTGAGCCTGCGGCGTGACACCGCCGGACGCGTCGGCGACCACGTAGACCTCGTAGCCCTGGGCGATGGCGGAGAGGACCGGCAGGACCACGCACACCTCGGTCCACAGACCGGCTATGACGAGCTTCTTCCGGCCGGTCGCCTTGACGGCCTCCACGAATGCCGCGTCCTCCCAGGCGTTCATCGAGGTGCGGTCGATGATCTCCTGGCCGGGGAAGACGTCCGCGAGCTGCGGCAAGATCGGGCCCGAGAAGGACTCGGCGGCCACGGTGCTCAGCACGACCGGCACGCCGAACGCCTTGGCGGCCTTGGCCAGACCCAGGGTGGAGTTGATGATCGCGGTGCGGTCGCCGCTGCCGGTGCCGAAGAACATCTGCGGCTGGTGGTCCACGAACAGCACGGCGCAGTTGTCGGGGGTGAGGAGGTCGGGGCTGGGGCCAGCGGTCACCTGGGCGATGTCGACCATGACGAAGAGCCTTTCTCAGCGAACAAGGGTGGATGGTGACCCGGAAGGAGGGGGTCAAGTGCCGTCCTCCTTCCGGGAGTCTCAGAGGAAGCAGGGGTCGGACGGCGTGGCGACGCCGTCCGGGACCAGGCCGCGTCGGACCCGCCACGCCCGGTGCAGTTCGGACTCGGCGACGGCCTCGCCCAGCGCCTCCGCCTGGCGCACGCCCGCCAGAACGCGCGGGGTCGCCTGGTAGCCGCCGAAGTGCGCCACCGGGCTCCAGTCGGGGGTGATGGCCGGCAGCTCCTCGTCGAGGCCCTCGTACTCGCCGGCTGCGTAGACGATCCGGCCGCCGGTGACCGTCAGCAGCGACTCGATGTGGGCGATCTCCGGCTCGGGCACGGTGAAGTAGTCGTCGGAGAGGATCGCGAGGTCCGCGAAGAAGCCCGGGCGCAGGATGCCCTTGAGCCCCTCCTCACCCGTCAGTTGGGCGCCGGCCCGGGTGAACATGCGCAGGGCGGTCTGCCGGTCGACGCGGTTGGACCGGGGGCGGAGCACGAGGTCACCGGCGTTGCGGCCGCTGGTCAGCCAGTGCAGGGCGACCCACGGGTTGTACGTGGAGACCCGGGTGGCGTCGGTGCCGGCGGCCACGGTCAGTCCGCGGTCCAGCATCTCCCGGATCGGCGGGGCGTCGGCGGCGGCACCGGGCCCGTAGCGGCGCAGGAAGGCCTCGCCCTGGAAGGACAGCCGGTTCTGCACGGACATGGCACCGCCGAGCGCGGCCACGCGGTCGAGGCTGGCCGCCGACACGGTCTCCGCGTGGTCGAACAGCCACCGGTTTCCGGCCGGGAAGAGGCCCTCGGCGGCCAGCTTCTCGAAGACCGCGAGATCCCGGCGGATGGTCTCGTCGTACGTGGCGTGCAGCCGGAACCCCCAGCCGTTCTCCATGAGAAGACGCACCGCCTTCTCGAACTCCCGCTCGTAGTCGCCGTGTTCGGGACGCGGCTGGCTGAAGTTCTCGAAGTCGGCCGCGGCCCAGGTGAGGTTCTCGCCCGCGCCGTTGAGGCGCAGCCACTCGTCGCCGTCCCCGTAGTCCGCCATCTCGATCCAGCGGGTGAGGTCGGCCACCTCCTGGCCCGCGGTCTGCGGGAAGAGGTGGTAGGCGATACGCAGCGACAGTTCACCGGCCTCGGCCAGCTCGATGACGGTGCCGTAGTTCTCGGGGAAGTTCTGGAAGCCGCCGGCCGCGTCGATCGCCGACGTCAGCCCGAACCGGTTCAGCTCGCGCAGGAAATGCCGGGTCGAGGACTTCCGGTGCTCCTCGTCCAGCACCGGTGCCTTGGCCAGCGTCGAGTAGAGGATGAGGGCGCTGGGCGCGGCCAGCAGCATGCCCGTCGGTTCCCCGTCCCGGCCGCGCACGATCTGGCCGCCCCTGGGGTCGGGGGTGTCCTTGTGGAATCCGGCGGCTCGCAGCGCCGCCCGGTTGAGGACGGCCGACTGGTACAGGTGCAGGACGAACACCGGCGTGTCCGGAGCGGCCGCGTTCAGCTCGGCGACGGTCGGCAATCGCCGCTCGGCGAACTGCTCGGCCGACCAGCCGCCCACCACCCGCACCCACTGGCCCTTCGGGGTACGCGCGGCCTGCTCGCGCAGCATCGCGAGGCCCTGCCGCAGCGTGGGCACGCCGTCCCAGCGCAGCTCCAGCACGTAGTTGAGCCCACCGCGAATCACGTGCAGATGGGCGTCGTTGAGCCCCGGGATCACCCGCCGCCCGAGCGCGTCCACGACTTTGGTGGCCGAACCGACGTGGGGGGCGATGTCCTTGTCGTCGCCCACGACCGTGACCACACCGTCCCGGACGGCGATCGCCCCCGCATGTGGGCGGTTCGGGTCTCCGGTGTGGATTTTCGCGTTGCGGACGACGAGTTCTGCGGGATCGTCGACGGCCTGAGGAACCAGACCGCCGACCGGCATCGAGGACACGCTTGCGGGACCCCCTCCGGGATGGGAAGTGCGCTGTCGGGTCCGTGTTCGCCGTCGAATCAGAGGCGGACCGCGACCGCCGAGCCGTCACGCTAGGTCTGGTCCCCGTCGCGGTGTGTTCCGTGCGCGCACTCGCACCTGCCCCGCAGTGCACCACCGTGCCCGCGCGTACCCCGCCCCCGACCACGCGGAAGCCGCCTACGACGTCGACACCGACATCGGCGTGGTCATCCACGTGCCCCCCTGACAGGAGTGACGAGTCGGTTCCGGTCTGTGCGACGGACGACGACGGCCGCAATGTCTCGGACGCTCATACGACGGTCCGGGACAGCCCGTCCCCTGAGTGACGCGGTCGGCGCCGACCGCTCCAAGACCCTCAGAAGGAAGGGACACCACCTGTGTCTTCGCACACCTTGAATCGCTCGTTCTCCGTACGGGTCCTGCTCGCCACCCTGCTCGGGATCACCGCCCTGTTCGGCCTGACGGCCGCCCCTGCCCAGGCCGCTCCGGCCACGTCGACGGTCCACATCTGGGCCGGCCAGGTGCACGTGCGCCAGTGCGCGAGCACGACGTGCGACCTGGCCACCTCGGAGCTGCTGACCAACGTCAACGTGCAGGCCTACTGCCAGCGCTGGGGCGACAACGTCTCCGACGGGGCCTACCACAACCACTACTGGGTGGAGATCGTCTCCCCGCAGGGGTGGCTCGGCTGGGTGAGTGCCGTGTACGTCAGCGGCGGTTCCAACGACGGGCCCGTCCCCGGCGTGCCGGTGGAGACGAACGGCAGCCCGGTGTACTGCGAGTACGTCTGACGGTGAGGAGGGCGGCGGCACCTCCGCGTGTCGGCGCACGTCGATCCAGCCGCGCGTCGTTCCCTGCCAGGCTGTTCCTCGGCCGACGAACCCGCTCGCGGCTCGTCAAAGCGGAAGGCACAGAGGGGGCGCATGGCGCAGCAGAGCATCCCGCGTTTTTCGCTCGTGGGCGTGTCGGGTGCGGAGACATCGCATCATCCGTTCACCACCGAGGACGGCTTGAGTCTGAGCCTCACCCGTTTCCGCCGTGCCCAGTGCGCCGATCCGGTGCTGCTGGTGCACGGCTTGACCTCCGCAAGTGACATCTTCATCATGCCGGAGCACCGGAACCTGACGAGTTATCTGCTCGATCACGGGTTCAGCGACGTCTGGGCGCTCGACTCCCGGATGAGCAATCGCTTCCCCTACAACACGGAGCCAGGCCCTCACAGCCTGGACGACCTCGCCCGGTTCGACTACCCGGCCGCGCTGGCGGAACTGCGGCGTCATACCGGGCTGCGGCCCGTGCACGTCATCGCGCACTGCCTCGGATCGGTGGCATTCTCCATGAGCCTGGCCGGCGGCGCCGTCGACGGCATCCGGAGTCTCGTGGCGAACAGCGTGGCGCTGACCCCGCGGCTGACGACATGGCCACGGTGGAAGTTGCAGTACGGGCCCGAGCTGCTCGAACACGCTCTGGGGCTTTCCGTCCTGGATCCGCATGCGTCCGCGAGCTCGATCTCCAGGTGCGGCGCCGTGGTCGTCGCCCGGATATCGGCGAGCAACGCGGACAGGTCGACGGTGTGCCGGCGCGCGGCCGGCTTTCCGGCGTCGGCTCGGGCCAGGGCGAGGAGTTGGGAGATCAGCGCCTCGAGGCGTTCGGTCCCCCGGGCGGCCCGTGAGGCGATGTCGGGCCAGCATGTCGTTCATGGTGCGGGCCAGGTGGCCGATCTCGTCGTCGGTGCCGGGCTCGGGGACGCGCTGGGACAGCTCGGCGGCGGTGATCGCCGCGTGGAAGGCCGCGCATCCCTCGGTCGGCGGCCATCAGGGCCGCACCGGCTGTCAGGGAGATCTCCTCCCGCGCGATTTTCCGCCGGACGCTCTTCCACGACAGCTTCGACGAGTTGTCAGTCAGGCGACCTCGCCCCGCGCGAACGGTGCGGGTCTGCTCAGTGCTCTTCGTGTTCCTGCGTGGTCGGGTCGGTGCGGGTGAGACCGGTGAGCAGTAGGTCGATCATCTGGCGGGCGTGGTAGTCGGGGAACGTCTCGACTCCGATGCACAGGTTGCCGACGGCGAGCATGAGGTCGTACGCGCGGACGTCGGAGCGTGTGGAGCCCGCGGCGGCGGATGCCGTCAGCAGCCGGTCGAGTACGGGCAAGAGGCGTTCGACGAACTCGTTGTGCAGGTTCTCGAATCCGGCCTGGTCGGAGTGCATGGCTTCGGCGAGCCCGTGCTTGGTGACCAGGAAGTCGGCGAACCGGTGCACCCAGGTGCGCAGGGCCTGGTAGGGCGGGGCGGTGGCGGGGTCCGTGGGTGTGGTGGCGAGGGTGTCGACCTGGTGTTTGAAGACGGCGACCACCAGATCCGCCCGGGTGGGGAAGTGGCGGTAGATGGTGCCCATGCCGAGCCCTGACTCGGCGGCGATCTGCCGCACGGGGGCGTGGACGCCGGCGCGTACGAACACGGCCGCTGCGGCGTCCAGCAGTGTCTGCTCGTTGCGGCGGACGTCGGCTCGGTTGCGGCCGGCGGAGGGCGGGTCGACCGGGGGTGTGGGCATCGGGGAGGGCCTTCGCTTGTAAAACGGAGCAACGCTCCGTACGCTCTGAATCGGAGCGGCGCTCCGTATTGTCATCTTGGCAGATGTCGCGCGCTTCGAGCCACTCGACGTCCCTCGAAAGGGGCCATTCCATGACCAGCACCGCACCTGCCGGCGGCAGCGCTTCCACCGTCCCCGTCGTCTCCGTCCGGCCCGTCACGCTGTCCGCCCCGGGCCGTGGCGCGGATCTGCGGGTACGGGTCACCGCGCCGGCAACCGGTCACCGCCTGCCCGTCGTGGTCTTCTCGCACGGCATGACCCTGGGCATGGACGACTACGCACCGCTGGTCGACTTCTGGGCCGCCCATGGGTTCGTCGTCATCCAGCCGACTCACCTCGACTCGCTGGGTCTGCCCCCCGACGACCCCCGTAACCCGCTCATCTGGCGCATCCGCACCGACGATCTGACCGGCGTCCTGGACCAGCTCGAGGCCGTCGCAGCCGCTGTGCCCGGGCTGGCCGGCCGTATCGACCACGGCCGCATCGCGGTCGCCGGACACTCCTGGGGCGCACAGACCGCCAGCACCCTTGCGGGCGCACGGGTGGTCGACGCGGACGGCACGGCCGGTGAGAGCATGGCCGATTCCCGGGTGAGGGCGGCGGTGCTGCTGTGCCTGCCCGGTACCGGCGGCGCCGACCTCAGCCCGCTGGCCGTCCAGTACTTCCCTTTCATGAGCCCCGATTTCGCCGAGCTGAAGACTCCGAGCCTCGTGGTCGCGGGCGACGCGGACCAGTCCCCGCTGACGGTACGGGGTCCGGACTGGTTCACCGACGGCTACCGTCTGGGCCCGGGTGTCACCGATCTGCTGACCCTGTTCGGCGCGGAACACGGACTCGGCGGCATTCAGGGGTTCCACGACACGCGGACCACCGACGAAAGCCCCGAGCGCGTCGCGGTCGTCCGGCAGGCGACCCTCGCGTACCTGCGCACCGCGCTCGGCCTCGACGACGACGCCTGGCCCACCGCCCGGCTGTCGCTGGCCGAGGTCGGCGAGCCGCTGGGGAAGGTCGACTCGAAGTGACCAGCCTCCTCGCACCGGCCCGCGGACCCGGCTTCGGAATCATGACCGCCCCCGCACAGGTCGCATCGAGTCCGGTGTCGGCGTCGGCTCGCGGCTCGATGCGCCGCGCGCCCGACGCGGGTACGCAGCTCACGGCCTTCCGTTCCACGACGGCACCCGCGCGGTGGAGAGCCTCGCCGAAACGTGCACGATCAGCCGCAGGCTGTGGACCGAAACCGCACCGCTCGACTTCCATGGGGACCCCCACCACCTGACGGGGGCGTTCTGCTGTCCCACACCCGCCCAGCGCCCCCGCCCGCCGATCCTCATCGGCGGCCAGGCCGCCCCGACGCTGCGCGTGGCGGCCGCGCACGCCGACCGCCGGAACATGCCCGGCGGCGGCATCGACGAGGCGATCGAGCGCAGCACGGTCGCCTCGTAGGGGACGGCGGGGTTGTCGTAGCGCGTGGTGACAGCGCGGTGTGTCTTGAGGCGGGTGCTCCCGCGCTCGACCGCATGGCGCTCGCGGTGGTCGGCCGGGTCGGCGTGTGGAGGCCGACAGCCGCGAGGCCGGAGTCTTAGGGTGCGTTTCAAATGTGCTGGTCATAGCCATTCGTTGATGGCTGCGACCAGCACGGTCGCCTCGTAGCGGACCGCCAACTTGTCGTACCTTG
>NZ_JBEYJU010000077.1:0-43673 GCF_040703965.1 Streptomyces sp. NPDC006655
GCGCGGGCGGCGGAGGGCCCCCGCACGGCCGAGGGGCCGCGGGCAACGGAGGGCTCGCACACGGCCCAGGGCCCGCGCACGGCCGAGGGCCCGCGGGCAGCCGAAGAACCGCGCACGGCCCAGGGCCCCCGCACGGCCGAGGGGCCGCGGGCAACGGAGGGCTCGCACACGGCCCAGGGCCCGCGCACGGCCGAGGCCCCGCGGGTAGCGGAGGATTCGCACACGGCCCAGGGCCCGCGCACGGCCGAGGCCCCGCGGGCAGCCGAAGAACCGCGCACGGCCCAGGGCCCGCGCACGGCCGAGCAGCCGCGGGCGGCCGAAAGCTCGCGGGCCGGCGCCGAACGCGAGGCTCGGGAAAGGACGCGCGGCACGGCTCCGGCCGAGTCCGCCAGGCCGGCGACCGAGTCGACCAAGGACGCGGCCGAGTCCGTCAAGCCGGCGGCCGAGTCGGCCAAGGCCCCGGCCGGGGCCGTGAAGGCCGCCGCCGACGCGATGTCCAGGTCCGCCGGCCGCCCCGCGGCCAAGTCCGCCGCCGGCTCCTCCACCTCCGCCGCACCGCGCAGCGGCCCCTCCTTCGCCCGTGCCCTCCCCCTCGGCTTCGGCATGATCGAGGACCTGCCGAACTTCGTACCGCTCCTGGCCCGGCTGCGCACCCGCCTCGCGGAGAGCGGCCGGCAGGACCTCGCCGACGACCTGCTGCCCCGGCGGCAACTGGCCGACCGCAACGACAACGTGCAACGGCTGCTGCGCGTCCTGGACCGCGACGGCAGCACCGGCCTGCTCTCCGGCGCCATGGACGGCGGCGTCACCGTCGAGCTGTTCGACGGCCGGAGAACCCCGTACTGGGCGGTGTTCAGGATCAACCGCCTCGGCGACGGCGTTGACGACGGCCCGGCGGCCGACGGCCGGGACATGGAGTACATCACCGCGGCCGTCGCCCAACAGGCCACCTCCCACGACGACGGCGTGACGACCGGCGTGGAGGGGATCTTCGCCGGCTCCGGCAAACCGGACGGCGGCGCCGGGCAGCTGAAGAGCACGGGCGGCGCGGCGGGGCTCGGCGCGGGCTGGGGCGGCTCCCGGCGCTCCGGCACGGCCGGCCGCGGGCAGCTCGGCATGAAGACGGTCGCGGAGGCGAAGACCGCGACGTCGTCGAGGATGCGGCTGCCGATCGAGGCGACCCTCGAACTGCACCGTGGCGACCGCCGGCTCGCCCTGGTCTCGCTGGGCCGCCAGGCACTGACCCACCGCGTCCTGGACCAGGACCTCGCCGCCCTCGGCCGGCTGACCGCACCGCGCCACCAACCCCCGGCACCGGCACCGGCACCAGCACCAGCACCAGCACCAGCACCAGCACCGGGTCCCCGGGACGACCACCGGGCCGCGCTCGGCACCTGGCGCTCGGGCGGCGTACGACTGCCGATGGAGGCACAGGTCAACGGCTTCCAGGGAGCCCCACAGGTACGGGAGCTGGTCAACGCCGCGGTCCGGGAGGCGGGCGGCGGCGACCGCTTCCGCACCAAGGGGCAGGCCGCCGCCTACGCCCTGAACGAGGCCGTCTCCACCGAGTGGCTGATCGCGGCGCTGCCCCTGCTGACCTCCGCCGGGGCCGAACTTCCCCCGGTGCACGCCACCGGAGCGGCGGGCCAGGACCTGCGGACGTCACTGCACGCGCGGCTGCGGGACGGACGGGTGCTGGGCGTCGGCGACAAGATGACCTTCGAGACGGTGGGGCAGAGCCATCTGGACGCACCCCGGCCCACCCAGACCGACGGCCTGAGCTCCGCCGACCACGGCAGGTCGGCGCGCGGTCTGGCGGGCGCGGGGCTGCTCAACGCCGACGAGTTCCGCCTCAACCAGCTGATGGGCAACGCCGGTGGCGCGGGCGGCGCGGCCGGCCTGGCGGCGAACTCGGCCGGCTCGATGCCGCTGCACAAGCCCAAGTCCAGTGCCGTACTGGTGCAGTTCACGCTGGACGTGCGGGTGATGGCGCAGGTGACCGACCGCGTCCGCTCCGGCCGTACCGGCACGGCCGTACGGGAACTGACCCTGCCCCGGCCGGTGGTGATCCGGATGCCGGAACCGGTGGTCCGCCGCATGCTCGCCGCGCAGCCGGACCGGCTCCAGGACCCGGACGACCGGCTCGGCCTGAGGAGAACGGCGGCACCCCCGCCCGAGGCCTGAGCCGCCGCCGAGCCCCCCGTGCCGCCGCCCCGCCCCGAGCCGGGCCCCCCGTGCCGCCACCCCGAGCCCCCGACCCGAGCCCCGTGCCACCGCCCCGAACCCCCGAGCCGCCACCCCGAGCCCGCGACCCGAGCCCCCTGTGCCGCCGCCCCGAGCCCCGAGGCGGCCGGTGGCTCATCCCTCCACGCGGATCCCCAGCTGTACCGCCAGCACCGGTGCCAGGTCCAGCAGTTGGGACATGCTGATCACCGCCCCGGCCAGCCGCTCCACCCCGCTCGCGACCTCCAGCGACGCGGCACCGCGCAGATCGACGTCCTTCATCGTCACGCCCCGGAAGTCCGCCCCCTTCACGGCGCAGTCGACGAACTCCACCCGCTCCAGGACGGCGTCGCCGAAGTCCGGCTCCACCAGGACGCAGCTCTCGAAGACGACGTCCCTGAGCCTGGCCGTGCGCAGGTTCAGGTAGTCGATCTTGCCGCCGCGGACCACCACCCGCTCCAGCACCGAGCCGTGCAGTTGGGTGCCGCCGAGGCGGGCGTCGACCAGCTCCACATCGCGCAGGGTCGCCTCGGCCAGGTTCGTGCCGACGCCTCTTATGCCGGTGAGGACCGTGTCCAGCACCCGGGCGTGGCGCAGCCCCGTCTCGTCGAAGGCGCAGTTCGTCACCGCGCAGTCCATGAAGCGGGCGCCCGCGCCGTCCTGCCCGGCGAAGTCCGTGTCCCGGAACTCCACCCCGTCGTAGTCCCCGTCCGGTTCCAGCCCGCCGTCGGCCCACGGCTCCAGCGGGGGCAGCCGCACCTCCGGCCGCCGCGCACCCTTCACCCTGCCACCACCGACCCCGCCGGACCCGCCGGCCCCAGTCCTCGCCATGCCCCCCATAGTGCAGCCCCCCACTGACAATCCCTGTCACACTCCGGCCGCCCGATCCGTCGTACCGGTGAGGAAGCGCAGTCTTCGGCCGGCACGGCCGGGAAGGTGGTCCTGGAACCATGACCAGGAACAGCACAGCACGGGATGCGGCCCGTCCCGATCCGTGGTCTTCTGACCGAATGAGCAGCGCCCGGACGGGTGGGACGAACACCGGTGCGGAGGGGGCCGACCCGCGCCGCTGGTGGGGGCTGGTCGTCATCGCGCTGGCCCAGCTGATGGTCGTACTCGACGCGACGATCGTGAACATCGCCCTGCCGTCCGCGCAGCACGCCCTCGGCATGTCCGACGGCAACCGGCAGTGGGTGATCACCGCCTACACGCTCGCCTTCGGCGGACTGCTCCTGCTGGGCGGCCGGATCGCCGACCTGGTCGGCCGCAGACGCACCTTCGTCATCGGGCTCGTCGGCTTCGCCGCCGCCTCCGCGTTCGGCGGCGCCGCCCAGACCCCGGGGATGCTGTTCGGCGCCCGCGCCCTCCAGGGCGCCTTCGCCGCCGTCCTCGCGCCCTCCGCGCTCTCCCTGCTCACCACCACGTTCACCGACCCGCGCGAGCGCGGCAAGGCCTTCGGCATCTACGGCGCCCTCGCGGGCAGCGGCTCCGCGATCGGGTTCATCGTCGGCGGCCTGCTCACCGAGTACCTGAACTGGCGCTGGTGCCTGTACGTCAACGTGCCCATCGCGATCCTCGCAGTCGCCGGCGCGCTCGCGCTGCTGCGCGACCGGCCCGGCCACACCGGCGCCCGCCTCGACGTGCCCGGGGCGCTGCTCGGCTGCGGCGGACTCGTCGCGATCGTCTACGGCTTCAGCGAGGCCCAGCCGCGCGGCTGGAGCGACCCGCTGGTGCTCGGCCTGTTCGCGGCCGGTGCCGTCCTGCTCGCCGGGTTCGTGTGGTGGCAGACGCGCGCCCCGAGCCCCCTGCTGCCCCTGCACATCGTCAAGGACCGCAACCGGGCGGGCAGCTTCCTGACGATGGCGCTCGCGACCGTCGCCATGTTCGGCCTGTTCCTCTTCCTGACCTACTACCTCCAGGTCATCCTCGGCTACTCCCCGGTCCGGGCGGGCCTCGGCTTCCTCCCGCTGACCGTGGCGATCATCGTCGGCTCCACCCAGATATCCGCCCGCCTGCTGCACCGGGTGGCCCCGCGCCTGCTCATGGTCCCCGGCCTGCTGCTCGCCGCCTGCGGCCTGCTGCTCCTGACCCGGATCACCGTCCACTCCTCCTACCCCACCGAGATCCTGCCCGCCCTGCTGCTGATGGGCCTCGGCATGGGCCTGACCTTCATGCCGGTGTTCGCCACCGCCACCTCCGGCGTCGCCCCGCAGGACTCCGGGGTCACCTCGGCCACCGTCAACACCTCGCAGCAGGTCGGCGGCTCCATCGGCACCGCCCTGCTCAACACCGTCGCCACCACCAGCACCGCCGGCTACCTCGCCGCCCACCTGCACGACCCCGCCCAGAGGGCGACGGTCGTCCCGGCAGCCGTCGTCCACGGCTACACGGTGGCCATCTGGTGGGCGGTGGGCGTGATGCTGCTGGCCGGCCTGGTCGCGGGCCTGCTGGTGACGGCGAAACCGCCGAAACACGACGCCGAGGCCGAGACACCGATGCCGGAGCCGGTCGGCTGACCCCCCACCGGAATGTCATTCACCCGCGTGACGTCACCGCCGTGCGTGAATCGCCTCATGGGATTTCTCCGGGGCCTCGGCAGCAGGGCGTGGGCGTACGTCCGCAGCGCCCCCGGCACGTACATCTGGCTGGCGATCCTGTTCGTGACGACCGTGGCGCTGCACTACATGTCACCGGCGTTCGAGCAGCAGTTCCTGCGGCAGCGCTCCACCAACCTGCGGGAACTGTCCGACAACCCCGTGCGGGTGCTGATCGCCAGCGCGATGTGGATCGACGGCGGGGACTGGGTGCCGTACGCGCTGCTCTACACCGTCTTCCACGCGCCGGCCGAGCGCTGGCTGGGGACGGTGCGCTGGCTGCTGGTGTGCGTCCTCGCGCACGTGCTGGCGACGCTGATCAGCGAGGGCGCGCTGCTCAAGGGCATCCACGACGGCATCGCCCCGCACTCCGCCGTCAACGCCCTCGACTTCGGCGTGAGTTACGCACTCGCCGGGGTGATCGGGGTACTGACGTACCGGATCGCCGGGCCCTGGCGGTACGCGTACGCCCTGATCGTCCTGCTCGGGTACGGACTGCCCCTGACCGAGTCGCCCACCTTCACCGACCTCGGCCACTTCGTCGCCGCACTGATCGGCCTGGCCTGCTATCCGCTGGTCAGAGGCCGCGGAAAAGCATGGAATCCGAAGGAGACACTGGACGCCCTCAGAGGTTAGCGTCCGGACATGACCAGCTCGGCAGGCAGTTCGGCAGGCAGCGTCGTCAACGGCGGCATCTCCTTCTGGTACGCGGACGACGGCCTCCCCACGGGACGGGAGCCGCTCACCGGCGACGCCTCGGCGGACGTCGTGATCGTCGGCGGCGGCTACACCGGTCTGTGGACCGCGTACTACCTGAAGCGGGCCGCCCCCTTCCTCCGGGTCACCGTCCTGGAGCAGAAGTTCTGCGGCTACGGCGCCTCCGGCCGCAACGGCGGCTGGCTCTACAACGGCATCGCCGGCCGTGACCGGTACGCCGCGCGGCACGGCCGGGAAGCCGCCGTACGCCTCCAGAAGGCCATGAACGAGACGGTCGCCGAGGTCGTCGCGGTCACCCGGGCCGAAGGCATCGACGCCGACCTGCACCAGGGCGGAGTCCTCGAAGTCGCCACCACCCCCGCCCAGCTCGCCCGCCTCAGGGCCTTCCACGAGCACGAGCTGTCCTACGGCGAGACCGACCGCGAGCTGTACGGCGCCGGAGCGACCCGGGAACGGATCCGGGTGGCCGACGCCGTCGGCTCCACCTGGACCCCGCACGGCGCCCGGCTGCACCCGGTGAAACTGGTGAAAGGGCTGGCGGCGGCCGTGGAGGCACTCGGCGTGGTCATCCACGAGTCCACTCCGGTCACCGAGATCCGGCCGAAGCACGCCGTCACCCCCTACGGCACGGTCCGCGCCCCCTACGTGCTGCGCTGCACCGAGGGCTTCACCGCGAACCTCAAGGGGCAGCGGCGCACCTGGCTGCCGATGAACTCCTCGATGATCGCCACCGCGCCGCTCACCGAGGAGCAGTGGGAGACGGTTGGCTGGACCGGCCTGGAGACCCTCGGCGACATGGCCCACGCCTACATGTACGCCCAGCGCACCGCCGACGGACGGATCGCGCTCGGCGGGCGCGGAGTGCCGTACCGCTTCGGCTCCCGGACCGACAACGACGGCCGCACCCAGCAGGCGACCGTCGACGCCCTCCGTGACATCCTCGTCCGCTTCTTCCCCTCCCTGGCCGGTCTCGCGATCGAACATGCCTGGTCAGGGGTGCTCGGAGTGCCGCGCGACTGGTGCGCGACGGTCACCCTGGACCGCTCCACCGGCCTCGGCTGGGCGGGCGGCTACGTCGGCTCCGGCGTCGCCACCACCAACCTCGCCGCCCGCACCCTGCGCGACCTCGTCCAGCTCGACTCCGGGCAGGCCGGCCGCACCGACCTGACCGAACTGCCCTGGGTGAACCACAAGGTCCGCAAGTGGGAACCGGAGCCCTTCCGCTGGCTCGGCGTCCACGGCATGTACGCCACCTACCGGGCCGCCGACCGACGCGAACGCCTCCACCCCAGCACCACCTCGTCCTCCCTGGCCCGCATCGCTGACCGCGTCGCGGGCCGCCACTGACCCACCGCCCCCGCGTCCCTCCGGCACCGGACCCGCACCGCGCTGCGGGAAGTCCGTTACGGCTGCTGCCCAGGGGTACCCGTGTGCCACGGCCGGCCGCCTCCGGCACCCGCACCCCACACAGCGCGGAGCAGATACGTGAAGACCCTCGTCACCAGCAGAACCCACCGGACATCCCCCGTGCCCCCGCAGCCGCAGGCGCTGCCTCCCACGGGCGGCGCACGGCCGCCCCAGCCCACCGGACGACCGCCCGCCGCGTATGCCACGACCATGAACACCGCCCACGCAGCCGCCGCGGCGCCGGACAGAGAACCGTGGGGGCTCCGGGCGACGGGAGTCTCCGGATGACGGTCGACTCCCTCACCTCCGCCCCCCGGTTCCGGTGCTGGGCCCCGCCGGGGGTCTACCGGCCGCAGACCGACACCGGGCTGCTCGGCCGGGCGCTGCACCGGGAGCACATCACCAGCCGTACCGAGGTCCTGGACCTGGGCACGGGCAGCGGCGCCCTCGCCGTGCAGGCCGCCCGGCTCGGCGCCCGGGTCACCGCCGTCGACATCTCCTGGCGGGCGCTGGCCACCACCTGGTGCAACGCCCTGCTGAACGGCCGGACCGTACGGGTACGCCACGGTGACCTGGCGTCCGCGGTGCCCGGCCGCCGCTTCGACCTCGTCGTCACCAACCCGCCCTACGTCCCCGCCCCGCCCGGCGACGGCCCGCCCCGGGGCCCCGCCCGCGCCTGGGACGCCGGCACCGACGGCCGCCTGCTGATCGACCGCATCTGCGCGGCTGCACCGACGGTGCTGCGCCCCACGGGACGGCTGCTCATGGTCCACTCGCACCTCAGCGGCGTCGAGGAGAGCCTCGACCGGCTGCGGGCGGCCGGCCTGCGCGCGGAGATCGTCGACCGCACCCGGCTGCCCTTCGGCCGCGTACTGCACTCCCGCCTCGCCTGGCTGCACGAACGCGGACTGGTCGCCGACGGCACCGGCCGCCCGACGGAGGAACTGGTGGTGATCCGTGCCGAACACACCTGACCGGCCGCGCCGCGTCCGCGTCCAGCGCGACGGCCCGCTCCTGGTGGAAGGGCCGGTCGAAGTGGTGGGCGAGGACGGCGAGGTGTGCGTGTCACGACGCTTCATGGTGGCCGTCTGCACCTGCCGCCGCACCCGCACCCCACCCTGGTGCGACACCAGCCACCGCCGCCGTACGAAACGGGACGAGACCTCATGACCGGTGCCCCCCTGCCCGCGCCCCGCGGCCCGCTCTCGGCCGCGCTCCTCGCCGCCCTGCGCGGCTCACCCGTCCCCGACCCGCCGCCGCCGCTCCCCGCGGACCCCTACGGCGACGACCTCCAGCTCTCCCTCTACGTCCTCTACGAACTCCACTACCTCGGCTTCGACGGGGTCCCCGACGACCGCGAATGGGACCCCCGGCTCCTCGCCCTGCGCGCCGCGCTGGAGGCCCGCTTCCTGCACGCACTGCGCACCGACGTGCCCGTCGAGCTGACCGCGACCGCCGCCCGGGCACTGGACGAGCTCCAGCTCGAACCGGTCGGCGAGGTCGACGGCAGCCTCTCCCACTTCCTGCGCGACCACGGCACCCTCGACCACTTCCGCCAGTACGCGGCCGTGCGCTCGCTCTACCACCTCAAGGAGGCCGACCCGCACGCCTGGGTGATCCCACGGCTGCGCGGACGCGCCAAGGCGGCCATGGTCGCGGTCGAGTTCGACGAGTTCGGCGGGGGCCGCGCCGACGAGATCCACGCCCAGCTGTTCGCCGACCTGATGGCGGACCTGGGCCTGGACACCTCCTACGGCCACTACCTGGACACCGCCCCGGCCGAAGCGCTGGCCACCGTCAACCAGATGTCCCTGTTCGGCCTGCACCGGGCCCTGCGCGGCGCGCTCGTCGGCCACTTCGCCACCGTCGAGGTGACCTCGTCCCCGGCCTCCCGCCGCCTCGCGGAGGCCCTGCGCCGCCTGGACGCCGGCCCGGCGGCCGTCCGCTTCTACACGGAGCACGTCGAGGCGGACGCGGTCCACGAACAGGTCGTACGCCACGAGGTGGTCGCGGGCCTCCTGGCGGACGAACCCCACCTGGAACCCGACGTGGTCTTCGGCATCCGCACCACCGGCCACCTGGAGGACCGCCTGGCGGCCCACCTCCTGAACACCTGGCGGAACGACCGCTCGGGCCGGGAGAAGGACCGGGTCACCACGGTGTGAGCGGCTCGGCGTGGTGCGGATCGGCTGCGGTGACCGTCGCGGCGGGTTCGGACGGCCGGGTGAGGCCGAGCAGCGAGTCGAGTCGCTGCTCAGGGCTGCCGGTGATCGTGCGGACGGTGACGCCGGACGCGTGGAGGGTGTCCAGGAGCAGCCGGTCGGAGAGGGTGCGGAAGTGCTCGCCGATCGGCGGCGGGGCGTCGTGGAGGGGGAACTCCACCGGGAGATGGACGAAGACGTCGTACGAGGCGAGCGCGCGGTGCAGGAACTCACGGCCCAGATGGTCGAGCACCCTGCGGTAGGGGTCGTCGGAGGCGGCCGCCACGAGCTGCGGTCCCTGATCGCGCCGGGGGTACCGGCCGACGGCGAGCCGGACGGTGGCGTAGACCCACTCGTGGAGGAGGGAGCCGTCGGAGAAGAACCCCTCCGGGTGGGCGGCCTCGGCGAGCAGCCGTTCGGCGTGGCGGCGCACGACGAGCTGGACGAGTTCGGGCTCGGTGGCCTCCTCCAGCGGCTTGGGTCGGCTGCCGAGGGGGTCGCGCATGGGGGTGCCGTGTGCGGCGGGCAGCCCGGTGCGGGCGGTGGCGGCGGTGATCAGGGTGGTCTTGCCGGCTCCGTAGGCGCCGACGACGGCGATCCTCACAGCAGTGCTCCTGGCGGGGACGGGTTCGGTTCGGGCAGCGGTACGGCGAGGGGGTCGGGCGCCTTGGGCAACCGGTGCCAGCCGTGGTGGGCGGCGAGGCGCCGCAGGTCCGGGTCGTCGCCGACGATCACGGCGCGGCCGGTCAGGGACAGCAGGGGGGCGTCGGAGACATGGTCGCCGTAGGCGGTGGAGGCGGTCAGGTCGATGCGGTGGGCGGCGGCCAGTTCCCTCACGGCCCCCGCCTTGGCTTCACCGATCATCGGCTGGTGCGGTCGGTCGGCGAGCCGACCGGTGTAGGTGCGGGCGATCGGCGTGATCTCGGGCTCGGTGCACAGCAGATGGTCCGCCGCGCAGTGCTCCAGGAGCGGCAGGAGCACCGCCGGGAAGGAGCCGGAGACCAGGACGACCGGGTGGCCCTCCCGGCGGTGGGCGTGCAGGGCTCGCAGGACGGGCTCGTGGAAGAAGGCGCCCTGGGTCAGCTCGGCCTGGAACCAGTCCTCGGCGTACCGTGCGATCTCGGCGGCCGGGGCGCCGGCCAGCAGCCGGAAGTAGGCGCGGTTGGTCTCCTCCCGGCTGACGCCGGCCGCGGTCATGGCCTTCAGCCGCTGCCGTTCCCGTACGGCGTCGCGCGGGGGTCTGCCCCGGGCCGCGTACCAGTACTCCAGGAAGCGGAAGAGGGCCGTGCCGCGGGTCAGGGTGTTGTCGACGTCGAAGAAGGCCGCGGGGCGGTGCTCGGCGGAGGTCATGGCGGTCCATCCCGGTGGAAGGGCGCGGCCGGCCCGGACGGGGCCGGCCGCGCGGGTGGTCGAGGTGACGGCCGGGTCAGGCGACGGCGCCCTTGGCGGCCAGGAGCTCGGCGGTCCGGGCGGCGGTGCCGGCCTCCTGGAGCTCGTCGTCGGCGACCTCGATGTCATAGCGGCGACTGAGGTCCACGGCGACCTCGACGAGGATGAGCGAGTCGAAGCCGAGGGCTTCGAACTCGGTGTCGACGGTCATGGTCTCGGCGGGCGCCTCGTATTTCTCGACGAGGAGCTTCACGACCGCGTCCGCGAGGGTGGCGGCGGATGCGGACGTCACGGAGCTGCTCATGGAAGGGTGTTCCTCTCCGGTTCGGTGTGGTGCACGGTTCCGGTGCGTTGCGCGCGGAAGGTCCGCGCCGGTGACGTGCGTGCGGGACGCGCGCCCGGTGCGACGGCGGCGTGCGGGCGCCGTCAGGCGGGGGTGATGTCCGGCCAGGTGAGGGCGGCGGATCCCCACGTCAGGCCACCTCCGAAGGCGGTGAGCAACAGGCGCTCACCGGTGCGGAGCTCTCCCGTCGTCGCCGCGTCGGCCAGCGCCAGGGGGATGGAGGCGGCGGAGGTGTTGCCCACCTTGTCGAGGTTGGTGACGGCGCAGCCGGGTTCGAGGCCGATCTGCTCGGCGACGGCCCTGAGGATGCGGAGGTTGGCCTGGTGGCCGACCAGGTGTCCGACCTGGTCGGTGGTCCAGCCGACGCTGCGGAGCAGGGCGAGCGACGATTCCGACATCCGGCGGACCGCCTGGGCGAACACCTTCTTGCCCTGCATGGTGAAGTAGTGGTCGTCCTCGGGTGCGGCCACCCCGCTGGAGCGCTGTCGGGAGCCGCCCGCCGGGATCGTGATGAGGTCCCTGCCGGTGCCGTCGCTGCCCAGGTCGAAGCCGAGCAGCCGGCCCGGCTCGTCGGGGGCGCCACGGCCCAGCACGACGGCACCGGCCCCGTCGCCGAAGATCACGGAGGTGGTGCGGTCGTGGGGACTGAGGATGGTCGAGTACGTCTCGGCCCCGATGACCAGCGCCCGTTCGACCCGGGCCGCCTCGATGGCGTTGGTGGCTGCTTCGAGGGCGTAGACGAAACCGGAGCAGACCGCGGCGATGTCGTAGGCGGCGGCGTGGGCGAGGCCGAGGCGGGCCGCCACGTCGGGTGCGGTGCCCGGGCACGGGTGGTCGGGTGTGGTGGTGGCGACGATGAGCAGGCCGATGTCGGCTCCGTCGTCGAGGCCGGCCGATTTCAGGGCGCGGCGGCCGGCCTCGGTGGCCAGGTCGCCGGTGGACTGGCCGGGGCGGACCCAGCGGCGCTCCTTGATTCCGGTGCGGGTGGTGATCCACTCGTCGGAGGTGTCGAAGAGGGTGGCGAGTTCGGCGTTGGTGACGCGTCTGGGCGGCAGGTGGGTTCCGAGCCCCCGCAGGACGGCGTACGGCATGGAGGTCCCCCGTCTGTCTCGTGTGGGTTGTCGTTGTCTCTTCCTGTGCGGCTCTCTTCGGTGACGGCGGTGGGGTACGGGGTTCAGGCGGCGCGGGTGAGTTCCGAGCTGGTGTCGATGAGCGCGTACTCCGCCTGGGCCCTCTCGATCGCCTCGTCGATGCTCACCACGGGCTGGAAGCCGTAGATGTCGACGATCTTCTGGAGGCGCTCGGGGACGGTGCCGCCCACCGTGTGGTACGGGATGTTGAGTTCCTTGAGGGTCTTGAGCATCAGCTCGTCCGCGAGGGACCGGAAGCGCTCGTTGACCGGGCGGTGCCCGTCGGGGACCAGCGGGAACTCGATGGGCAGGTGGACGAAGGAGTCGTAGGTGGCCTTGGCGTGCTGCTTGGCGGGCACCGCCATCTGGTCCAGGACCTTGGCGTAGAAGCTGATCTCCTCGGTGAGTTCGATCGTCTCCAGGTCGATCGACTCGTTGGGGTTGATGCCGACCAGGACGCGGACGGTGCCGTAGGCCCACTCGTGCAGCGAGGAGCCGTCCGAGACGAAGCCGTCGGGCAGGTGCGACTCGTTGACCGCGCGCTCCTGGTTGCGCCGCATGATCAGCATGATCAGCTCCGGCGGGGTGCACTCCTCCAGCGTCTTGCCGGGGATGGATATGGGCAGCAGTTCCCGCATGGTCTTGGCGGCGGAGCGGGGCAGGCCGGTCAGGTGCGAGACGGCCATCGTGGTCAGCGTCTTGCCGACGGAATAGGTGCCGGCGATGGCGAGCTTCATGTGCTTCTCCCGTGAGTGGTGGAACCTGGGTTCAGGTGGCGGATCGCGGCAGCCGGTGGGCCACCGAGCAGACGACCGTGATGTCGGCGAGGTGCGCGACGATGTCCGCGCGGCGCCAGGTCTCGCCGTGGCGGTTGCCCAGCAGCAGGGCGTCGCGCAGTTCCGCGCGCAGCGGCAGGGGTCCGCCGTCGGCGGCGGTCCGGGGCCGGTGCGGGGTGGTGGTCTCCAGCAGCGTGCTGCGCATCCACAGGGTGTCGGAGGCGGCCCGCTCCACGCGGTCCAGCTCGTACAGCAGGACCTGTCCGACCTGGAGGGCCGTCACGAAGGCGTCCACCAGGTGCACGGACGGCTGGTGTTCGCCCTCCATGCCGCCGAGCGGGCCGTCGGGTCCGTCGGTGAGGCGTACGTCCGCGGTGGCGACGTTGGTGCCGGGCCTGACCTGCATGCTCTCGACGCGGTGGCCGCCGAGCCGGTGGGTGTCCCCGTAGCCGCCGGCTCGGACGACGGGCTCGGCGCCGGGGCGCTCACCCGGACGGACGTCCGGGTGGTCGGCCTCCAGCCGGACGCGCAGGGTGCCCACGGTCGCCTCCACGGCGGTACGGGCGCGGCCGGGCCTCGGTGCGGGCAGCCGCTCGGCGACGCAAGCGGTGACCGGGAACCCGGACAGGTCCTCCTCCACCGGGCGGGATCCGGCCTTGATGCGGACCCGGGCGAGCCAGACGGTGGCCAGCTCCCCCTCGGTCAGGCCCAGGTGGGCGACGAGCAGGGCCTCGGTGAGCTGGGCGACGAGCAGCAGGACGTCGACGGTGGACAGGTGCGGCCGTTGGTCGACGTCGCCCTTGCGTGACCAGTCGCTCGGATAGACGACCTGCGCGGTGGCGCCCAGTCGGGGTCTTTCGGCCCCGGCGGCCCCATCGGCCGCCTCGGGTATGTGAAAGCCGGTCAGACGGTGCCGGGCCCGCCGGTAGCCCTCCCCGAAGAACCGGCGCTCGGGGGCGCCGAGATAGTCGGAGATGTCCGCGAGATACGGCGGCTCGGCGACGGACAGCACGGATGAGTCGGAGCTACCAGACATCGGGTTCCTTCCTCGTACGTGGGCGAGGCGGGTACGGGGCGAGGACGCCCCGGGCCCGGGAGAGCGGCCGAGGCATGGATCACTGAGCGGGGGTGAGGGTGGGCTCCCCCTCGCCGTCGGCGACGTGGACCGCGGGGTGCGCAGGGGACTTCGCGGCGCGCAGCAGGGCGGTGATGACGAGGGCGCCGGCGAGGACCACCAGGCCGTCGACGAGGATGGCGAACGTGGTGCCGTCGAGAACGCCGGCGGCGGAGGCGACGCCGTCGGTCAACTGCCCGTACCGGGACGCGGCGACGGCCGACATCACCGGGATGCCGAGCGTGAACCCGATCTGCTGGGTCATGGCGGCCAGACCGGTGGCCAGCCCCTGCTCGCTGTCCTGGATGCCGGAGGTGCCGACGACGGTGTAGGAGACGATCGCCAGGACGTGGCCGAAACCGCCGACGAACGTGGTGACCAGGACGGCGGCGATGCCCGCGCCCTTGTTCTCCCCCAGCCAGAACAGCGCGCCGGTCATCACGCCCTGCACGGCGAGGCCGAGGACCAGGCCGCCCTTGGCGCCGGTGCGGGCGAGGATCCTGGAGGCGAAGGTGCCGCCGAGGAAGGCGCCGAGTCCGAGGAAGCCGAACATCAGGCCCGTCTGGAACGGGGTGAGACCCAGCACCTGCTGAAGGTAGAGGGTGAGCAGGAAGGAGAGCGCGGACTCCATGGAGAAGGTGATCAGGCCGCCCAGGTTGCCCCACTTGACGGAGTTCGCCTTGAGGATGCGCACCGGCGCCAGCGGCGCGGCGGACCGCAGCTCGATCACGTAGAAGGAGACCAGCAGTACGGCGGCGACCAGCAGGGTGCCCCAGGTCTGCGTCGAGCCCCACCCTTCGCGCTCGGCGCTGGTGATGCCGTACACGAAGGCCAGCAGGCCCGCGGTGACGGTGACGGCACCGGGTACGTCCAGCCTGGGCCGGTCCTCGGCCACCGACTCGCGGATCACCGCGATGCCGGCGACGAACAGGGCCACGCCGACCGGGACGTTGATGAAGAAGTCCCAGCGCCAGGAGAGCACGTCGGTGAGCACGCCCCCGAGCACCGCCCCGGAGGCGAAGCCGAGGGAGAGCAGGGCGCCGTTCAGACCGAGCGCCTTGGTGCGCAGTGGTCCTTCCTCGAAGCTGGTGGTGATCAGCGCCATGCCCGACGGGGTGACGATCGCGGTGGCCAGACCCTGCAGCACCCGGGCCACGATCATCAGCCCGGGGCTGGTGGCGAGCCCGCCGAGCAGGGAGGAGACGGTCAGCAGCGCCATGCCGACCAGGAAGAGCTTCTTACGGCCCACCAGGTCGCCGATGCGTCCGAACAGGAGCATGAAACCGGCGGCGGTCAGCGCGAACGCGGTGGAGACCCACTGCAGGTTGTCGAGCCCGAACCCGAGGTCCGATCCGATCCTCGGCAGGGCGACGGTGAGGATGGAGAAGTCGACGGCGAACATGAATTGCGCGCCCAACAGGACGACGAGGGTCGTCTTCTGCTTCCCCGTCATGGAGAGTGGTGAGGACTGTGTCTTCGGCATGGCCAGAAGCCTCACGCCGGACGCAACCACCAAACAGTGCGCGCTCAACATATTGGTCGTCCCAACAGGCTGGGCCCCTTCCGCACGCCCGCCCGTTCACTCCAGAGGCTGCCACCGGTGTCCGCCGTCCGTGCCGGTGACCCTGCCGAAGACCACGTCGGCGAAGTGCCCGGCGTAGCAGACGGTGTCCGGCCGGGCCGCCTCCTCCAGCACCGCCCGGCGGGTCGCGATCGCCTGCCCGCCGGCGCTGTCGAAGAACACCGGCCAGGCGGGGTTGGCCACCTGGGCGGGCGAGTGCAGGGCGTCCCCGAGCACCAGCACGCGCCGGACGCCGTCGTCCCCGGCGTCGGCGACGTCCACCGCGTATCCCGCGTGCCCGCCGGTGTGGCCGGGCCACTCCCGGAGGGTGACGCCGGGGAAGACCTCGCCGCCGTCCGGCACGGTACGGACCCGTCCCGCCGACCACGCCGGGAGCAGGCCGCCCCGCTCCCGCCACTCGGTCTCCGACAGCACGACGGACGTGACGCCCTCGAAGTGGGCCCCGCCGTCCGCCAGCATCCAGCCGATGTGGTCGTCGTGCAGATGGGTGAAGGCCAGCGTGTCCACGGCCTGCGCACGCACCCCCGCCGCGTCCAACTGCGCGATCAGTTCGCCGCCCGCCAACTCGCCCAGGGCGGGATGGGACTGCGCCGCCTCCAGGCGCCGGGGCCCGAACCCGGCGTCGATCAGCAGCGACCGGCCCCGGTGCTCGATCAGCAGGCCTCCCACCGAGCCGACCAGGAAACCGTCCGGATCCTGGTACGGGGCGAGCGCGGCGAGGTCGTTCCGGCCGAGTCCGGTGAACCAGCCGTCGGGCCTCAACTGGACCATCCCGTCGGGGACATGGGTCAGCCGGAAGTCCCCGAGGGTGAGGGACCGCAGGGGCGAGGGACGCGTCAGCCGCTCCAGCGGCAGCGCAGAAGACATGAGGAGGCTGCTTTCTGAGAAGGGGGAACTGCTGTCCGAAGCAAACAGGCACAAAAAGGGGCTGGTTGTCGTCCCGCCGAACCCGGCGGGACGACAACCAGCCCTCAGGCTGCCGAGCCCGTCACCTTCCGCTGGGCAGTGAGCAGCGGCAGGACGCGCTCCGCCCGGGTGCCGGGGACCGGCATGAAGACGGTCAACCGCAGTCCCAGCCGGGGGGTGAAGTCCAGTGTCGTCCGCCGCAGGGACAGCTCACCGACCCGCGGGTGCTGGAGCAGGTCGATGCCGCAGGAGTCCTCCTGGACCTCCTGCGCGTGCCACAGCTTCGCGAACTCCCTGCTCCGCGCGAGCAGTCGGTCCACCATCGACTCCAGCAGCGGATCTGCCGCGTGGTTCGCGGCGTGCGCCCGGAAGCGCGCCACCACCGTGGCCGCGTCCTGCTTCCAGTCGGGGTGCCGGGAACGGGTCCCCGGGTTGAGGAAGAAGTCCTCCAGGAGGTTGCCGCAGCTGCCGTCCAGGGCCAGCAGTTCGCGGGCGGCGTCGTTGGCCACCACGACGTTCCACACCCGGTCGGCGATGTAGGCCGGGTTGGGCAGCCAGTTGTCGACGAAGGGCTTGAAGGACTCCGCGTCCGGTGCGGGCGAGGAGGCGAAGTGCGACGAGCCCAGACCGGCCAGGCGCCACACGTACTGACGCTGGGCGTCGTCCAGGTTGAGGACTCTGGAGATCGCTGCCAGCACCTCGGCCGACACGTTCTCGGCCCGCCCCTGCTCGATCCACGTGTACCAGGACACCCCCACACCGGCGAGGAGAGCCACTTCCTCACGGCGCAGTCCGGGTGTCCGGCGCACTCCGGCCGCCGGGAGGCCCACTTCGATGGGGTTCACTTCCCCTCGGCGCGCCTTCAGGAATTGTCCGAGTTCCTTTAACTGACGGCCAGTCGGCATGACACTCCGCCCCTTTGTCCAGCCGTGTGCACTGAGATGTACACCACCCTAGCCACTCGTCCTCGTGCCATGGGCGACACGTGACAGGGGTTACACCTCGATGGTCGGGCACCGAAACGTACGTACGCAAGCGGGCGTGGGACGGGACCGACGTTGACCACTCTTCTCCTCCGGAGGACGTCACCGTGTGTCAGCGGATCGGACGCGGCCGACGCGCCGAACGCGCCGCCGCACGCGGGAAGACCTAGCCGAGCGCGCCAAAGCACGCCTTAAGGCCGCACGCCGCCAGAAGGGCCCTAGGCCGGCTTTAGGCGGCTCGCCGACGATGCCCCGGTCCGTGGCCCACGTCGCCCGGGAGGGCAGGAACCAGTGAAGACCGTCACCGACCTCAGGCCACCGCCGGCCGGCGCGTCGATCCGGCTGTTGTGCTTCCACCACGCGGGCGGCGCGGCCTCCTCCTTCGCCGCCTGGCGGGACGGACTCGGTCCGGGCGTCACGGTGGTCCCGGTCCAGCTGCCGGGGCGGGGACGCCTGGTGCGTGAGCCGCGGTTCCGTGACTTCGACCGGCTCCTGGACCGCCTCGACGAGCAGCTCGACCCCTTGTTGGACGAGCCGTACGCGGTGTACGGGCACAGCCTGGGCGGCATGATCGCCCATGAGCTGACCCGGCGCCGGCTGGCGACGGCTCGGCGTGCGCCGGAGCTGCTGATGGTGGGGGCGTGCCCGCCGCCGCATCTGCCGCGCTCCGCCGTCGCCCCGCGGGACGCCTCCGACGCGGAACTCGTCTCCTGGATACGGGACCTGGACGGCATGCCGGACCGGGTGCTGCGCCATCCGGAGTGGCTGCGGAGGTCCGTCGCGCTGCTGCGGGACGACCTGCGCCTCGCGCACAGCCGCCCGCACCGAGCCGTCGTACCGCTGGCGGTCCCGGTGCGGGTGCTGACGTCGGCCCGTGACCCGCTGCTCACTCCGGCGCAGGCCCGGGAGTGGGCGCGGCACACCACGTACGACGTCCAGGTCCACACGATGCCGGGCGGCCACTTCTTCCACCGTGAGTTTCCCGAGGTCACGCTCAAGGTGGTCGGCCGATTGCTTCAGCACTGTGAATATCAGGCTTCAGGCTCGTCAAATCAAGCTTCCCGCTAGACTTCGATTGTCACCGCTCAATAATTTTTCCCCCGCATGACAAAACAATCATTATGGTTGAAACACGCGGCCGGACGGGGGAAAGGTTTCAGCCATCGTGGAAACACCCGTGCGCTCTGACGAATCCGCACAGCTTCTGCGTGCGCTGGAAGGAGTCGCGGACGGCCACGGCGGCGTCGTCGACGTGCACGGCGACCCGGGGTCGGGAAAGACGCGGCTGCTGGCGTGGCTGATGGCGCGGGCGCGGGAGCGGGGAGCCCTGGTGCTCGACGGCCGCTGCTATCCGACCGAGCGCGACGCCTTCTGCGTCTTCACCCGGGCCCTCAGCGACCTGGTGACCCCGGAGCGGCTGGCCCGGCTCTCCCCCGCCCACGCCGACCTGGTCCGGGCGGGACTGTGCGCCCGGCGCGGCCGCACCGATCCCGCGCCCCGGCCGCTCCCGCTCTCCCAGGCGGTGCGCGCCCTGCTGACCGACGCCGCCGTCGAGGGGCTGCTGCTGGTGCTCGACGACTTCCACTGGGCCGATCCGCGGTCCCTGGAGTTCGCCGACCACCTGGTGCGCTGGTCGCTCAGGGCGCCCGTCCTCATCGTCATCGCCCACCGCCCCCGGCAGACCGACCCGCTGCTCCTCAGCACGCTCGCCTACGGCGCCGAGCAGGGCAGGGTGACCCGCGTCGCGCTGAGCCCGCTCCGCCTCGAACAGGCGGCCCGGCTGCTGGACGTGCGGCCCGACACCGACTGGCTGCCGCCCGTGCACCGGGAGAGCGAGGGCAACATCCTGAGCCTGCTGGTGCTCGGCGAGTCCGCACCGCTCAGACCGTACCTGTCCGCCGGCCTGGTCGCGGGCCGACTGGCGCCGCTCTCCGCCGAGTTGGAGCTGCTGAGCCCGAGCGAACGCCTGGTGGCCGAATCCGGCGCCGTGCTCGGCAACCGCTTCACCCGCGAGGAACTGACGGCCGTGTGCGAGCTGCCCTTCCCCGAGGTGTGCGCGGCCGTCGCCGAGTTGATCCGGCACGACATCATGCGCCCGCTGCCGCTCTCCGCCGCCCGGTTCACGTTCCGCCAGCCGATGGTCCGCGACCTGCTCAACGACCGGGCGGACCGCTACTGGCAGCAGCAGGCCCACCGCAGGGCCCTGGCCCTGCTCAACCGCCGGGCGGCCCCGGCCACCGAGCGTGCCGCGCACATCGAGCTGGCCACCAGCAGCTTCACCCCTCAGGACCTTCAGACGCTGGCCCAGGCCGGCGAGGAGGCGGTCCTCAGCGCCCCCGAGGACGCCGTGCGGTGGCTGTCGCTCGCGCTGCGCGGCCTGCCCTCGGACGACGGCTCGACGGACCGGCTGCTCGGCCTGATCCCGCCGCTGACCCGTGCCTTGCAGTCCACCGACTACCTCCACGACGGGGAGGCACTGCGACACCTGATCGGCGAGGACGCCGGGACCCGCCCGGACGAGGCCCGCTACGCGGCGATACGGCTGTGTGTGCTGGCGGAGACCCTGCAAGGACGGTTCACCGACGCCGACGCGTTGCTCCGCGCCGAACTCGTCCGGCTCGGCTCCGACACCGCCGACCGGGACAGGCTCGCCCGCCTGACGGTCCTGCGCGGCATCACGGCGTGCCTGCGCGACGACGCCGAGCTGCCCGCCGTGGCCTCCACCGCACTGCTGCTGGCCCGCTCCGGCGGGCGCCCGGCGACCCTGGCCGCCGCCCTCTCGCTGCACGCCCTCGCCGAACTGACCGCCGGCCGCACCACCCAGTCGCTGGCCGCCTACTACGCCGCCGTGCGCCAGATGGACGCACTGCCGGACGCCGAACTGCGCCCGCACACCGAGTACGTGTCCCTGCTGGGCTGGTGCGCCTCCTCGCTCGGCCGCCCGAGAGAGGCGGAGTCCTTCTACGACCGCGGGGTCGCCGTCTCCGCGCGCCGCTCTCCCGACGTCCTGCTCCCCGCGCTGCTCAGCGGGCGTGCCGAGGCCCGGTTGCGCCAGGGGCGGCTGAGCGAGGCCCGGCGCTCGGCCGCCGAGGCCGGGCGACTGGCCGGACACCTGGGCGCGGACCAGCTGCGGGCGTACGCGGCGGCACAGGAGGCACTGTGCGCCACCTACGCGGAACCGCCGGGCAGCAGCCGCGCCTCGGCACGCACCGAGGAGGCGCTGCGGGCCCTGCACCCGGCGGCCGGCGCCTGGCACTCCGTCGCGGTCCTCACCGTCGCCGAGTCGCTGTTGCTCCAGGGCAGTCCGGAGCGCTGCACCGACCTGCTCCTCGACCTGGCCGCGCCCGACCTCGGCACCCTCACCCTCCCGTTGCGCGCCCGGGCCTGCGAACTGCTCGCCCTGGCCGCCCTTGCCTGCGGCACCCCCGTCTCGCCGTGGGCCGACCGCGCCGCGCAGGTGCTGCGGGCCTGCCCACTGCCGCAGATCCGGGCCCACGCGCTCATGGCCCGCGGCCACGAGTTCGTCCAACAGGACGACCCGGCCGCGGCGATCGCCGCCTACCAGGAGGCCGAACGGCTCGTCGAGGGGCGCGAACTGAGGTTGCAGCGCCTGTGCGCGGCCGTGGGGTCGGCGCGGGCCGCCGGGTCCGGCGGTCGGTCCGAGGAGGCGGCGAAGCTGTGGGCCACCGCGCGGGAACTCGCCCGTCAGCTGCACGTCCTGCGCTTCGCCGGGCCGCCGTCCGCGGCGTCCCCGAGTCACGACACGCCGCCCGGACCCGCGCCGACCGCGCCCGAGCTCGCCACGTTGACCCGACGCGAGCTGGAGGTGGCGCGTCTGGTCGGTACGGGTCGGCGCACGCGTGAGGTCGCCGGGGCGCTGAGGGTGAGCCCGCGCACGATCGAGGTCCATCTCTCCCGCATTTACCGGAAGCTGGGCATCGGCTCTCGCGCCGAACTGGCCAGACTGATGGCCGTACGTGCTTTCACTGATGCACGCGCATAGGGTTCTTGAGAGGCTACACCTATCTCGATGAGGAGACCCCGACCCGGGCGACGCGAATAACGGACAGCCTGTGATCAAGGGAAAGTCCGTCATCGAACATTCCTCGTGGCCGGGTCCCGTGTTTCCCCACCAGGAAGGCAGCGTCATGCGGTTCGAGATCCTGGGAAGCCTGCGCATCACCGACGGTGAGGACGTGATCACGGTCAGCGCCCCGAAGATGGAGTCCCTGCTCGCCGCCCTGCTGGTCCGTGCCGACGACGTGGTCTCCATGGACCAGATGTGCACCGAGATCTGGGAGGACGAGCCCCCGCGCCGGGCCACCGCCACCCTGCACGTCTACATTTCGCAGCTGCGCAAACTGCTCGGGCGCGGACACCAGGGCGAGAGCCCGATCGTCACCCGGTCACCCGGCTACGTCCTGTGCCTGGGCGACAGCGGCCTGGACGCGCACGAGTTCCAGCGGCTGGCCCGGCAAGGCCGGGCGGCGATCCGCGCCGGGCGGTACCAGGAGGCCTCGGCGGCCTGCGGCCAGGCGCTCGCGCTGTGGCGCGGCACGGTTCTCGGCGAGGTGCGCGGCGGACCCATCGTGGAGGAGTTCGCCACCTGGGCCGAGGAGACCCGGCTGGAGTGCGTCGAGTTGCGCAACGAGGCGGAGCTGACGCTGGGCCGCCACCGCGAGCTGGTGGGTCCGCTGTACGCGCTGGTGAACCGGCATCCGCTGATCGAGGCGTTCCACGGTCAGCTGATGCTCGCCCTGCACCGCTCCAACCGGCGCGCCGAGGCCCTGCGGGTCTTCCAGCACCTGCGCGTCACGCTCGACCGCGAGCTGGGCATCAGTCCGTGCCGACAGCTGCACGAGATGCACCGGCAGATCCTGGCCGACGAGGAGTCGCGCGTGCCGGCCGCCGCGTGAACGCCCCCGCACCGGGCCCGCGCACGCGGCTGCCGCCGCACCGGGCCCTACCCGGCCCGGTGCGGCGGCGGCGCGTGGTGACACCTTGTCAGCCGGCGGCCTGACCGCGCGGTCGTGCTCCGTGGTCGGGGAGGGTGAGCTTGCCGCCGAACAGGTCGCGGTTCTCCTGGTACCAGCGGGCGGACTCGGCCAGCGGGCGGGCCGAGCCGGTGAAGTGGGGAGCCACGTAGCGCGCCAGCAGGTCGTAACTGCGCCTGGTCCGCTCCTGGTCGGCCCAGTCCTGGAGGTACACCAGGAGGGTGCCGAACCCGCCGGTCTCCTCCTGGATGCGGCGGATACCCGCCACGACGTCGTCGACCGAGCCCACGATCACACTGCCCGCCTCGATCGCCGCCTCGATCGCGTTCTCCGGCTCGACGCCGGGGATGTTCACGTCGAGCCCGCGCAGATCGCCCCAGTACTCGTAGGCCCAGCGCCGGTAGCCGGCCCGCACGTCGTCGATGGCCTGCGCACGCGTCTCGGCGACGTGGATCGGCAGGGTGATGCGCCAGTTCGCGCGGTCGACGGTCCTGCCGTGCTCGGCGGCGGCCTCCTCCGCGTACCGCCACTGCGTCTTCATGTCCGGGGGCCGGTGACCGGGCCGCGACACACCGAACGAGACGGTGCTGATGCCGAACTGCCCCGACAGGCGCACGCTGTGCGGCGAGGCGACACTGGCGGCGGCGATCTCCACTTTGCCCGCCCGGTAGGGCGCGAGCTGGAGCTTCGCGTCCTGGAGGGTGAACCACGGCGTCTTCCTGGTGACCGGCTGGTCGCCGTGCAGCAGTTCCACGACGGCCTCCAGCGACTCCCCGAACATACGGCGCATCTCGCCCCATTCGCGGCCGAGCATGTGCGCGTCCACCGGGCTGCTGCCCGCGCCGACGCCGAGGATGAAGCGGCCGCGCGTCAGGTGGTCGAGGTGCAGGGCACGGGTGGCCACCATGAAAGGGTGGTGGTACGGCAGGGTCATGACGCCGGTGGCCAGCTTGATCTGGCGGGTCCGCTCGGCGGCGGCGGCCACGAACAGCTCGGGGACGCCGATGCTGTTCCAGCCCAGGGAATGGTGCTCACCTATCCAGAATTCGTCGTAGTTGAGCCGGTCGAACAACTCGATCAGTTGGAGATCCCGCTCGAACTGGAGAGTGGGGTCCTCTCCGAGCGGGTGGAACGGGGCCAGGAAAGCGCCGAATCGCAGGCGTTCCGGATTCATCAAAATCCCCTCTCTGTCTTCGGCGGGGCGCCACCGGAAAAATATAGGCGCTGTGCCGGTACCGAGGAGGGAGTGAATTTCTCCTATGAGCCGCACCAACACGTTCACCGGCACCAGCACTGTTCACAGCCGGACCGGTTCGCTCTGGAGAGACATTTTCCGCTCACCTAATGTGGGCAGTCCTATTCGCGATGACATGAAGAGCGGGCGGAGCAGACATATGCGCCTTGGCTTCAGCCTTCCGACGTTCGGTCCGGCTGCGAACGAGGTGAATGGCATCACGCGGTTCGCCACCGACGCGGAGAAACTCGGGGCGACCAGTCTCTGGGTCGGCGACCGGCTGTTGACCCCTGTGGACCCGACGGTCGGATACACCCCGGATTCCCCCGCCATTCCGGACGAGTTCCGGGTGGCGGCCGACCCGTTGACCGCGCTGGCACTCGCGGCGGCGGTCACCGGCGAGGTCCGGCTGGGCAGCAGCGGCATCATCGCGCCGTGGTACTCGCCGGCACTGCTGGCACGCGCGCTGACCAGCATCGACGTGGCCAGCGGTGGTCGGCTGACGGCCGGGTTCGGCAGCGGCTGGTCGCCCGAGGAGTACCAGGCCGCGGGCGTGCCGTTCGCCTCGCGCGGCGCCCGGCTGGACGAGTTTTTGGACGTGCTGCTGGCCTGGTGGACCGCCGACCCCGTGGCGCACCGGGGCGCCCTGTTCACGATTCCGGCGTCTCACGTCGACCTCAGGCCGGTGCAACGGCCGCGTCCGCCGATCTACCTCGGCGCCTTCGGACGACGGGCGCTGCGGCGGATCGGGGAGCGGGCCGACGGCTGGATGCCGGTGTGGTGGGCGCCGGAGGCCTTTCCGGCGGCCCGGCTGACCGAGGGGTGGGCGACCATCCGGCGGGCGGCGGAGGAGGCCGGGCGGGACCCGGACGGGATCGGGTCGATCCTGCGCGTCAACGTGGCGGCCGGCACGCCCGTGTCGGTGGTCGCCGAGGAAGTGCGGAAGATCGGCTCGGTGTTGCCGGCCGACGACGTCTTCGTCGACTTCACCTTTGTGGCACGCAGCGTCGATCACACCGTCGACCTGGCCGGCCGTCTGCTGGAACTCGTCTCGGCGGACTGACGGCGCGCGCGTCCGGGCCGCTGTGCCCAGCCCTGTCCGGGGCGGGCACAGCGCCCTCGACACGGCATGTCTCACACGGCGACGGCGGCTTCACGGCGTTCGGAACGGGCGATCAGCAGCCACGCCCCCACGGCGCCGGCGAGATACGCGACGCCGATCAGCGCGAAGCACAGCGCGGGCCCGCGGTTCCAGTCCGAGGTGGTGCCGAGTACGACGCTCATCGCGGCGATGCCCACGAGCGTGCCGATCTGGCGGTTGGCGTTGAGCACCGAGCCGGCCACGTTGGCGTGTTCGGGACCGGCCGCGTCCACCAGGGCTGCCGTCATCCCGGGCGAGATGATCCCGGCGCCGATGTTGGCCAGGCCGACGGCCAGCGCCAGCACCCAGTAGGGCGTGGTCGAGGACACGGTGACCATGGTCAGCGACGCGAGGCCGGCGACCAGCAGGAAGACGGTCAGCAGGGCGCCGTTGGAGAACCGTGCCGAGATGCGCGAGTAGACGACGTTGGCCAGCGGGAACCAGATCGTCATCGGCAGCAGTTCCAGCCCGGCCCGGAAGGGGCTGGAGCCGCGGGCGTGCTGTAGGTACAGGCTCAGCATGAACATGCTGCCGTAGAGCGCGAGATTGAAGAGGAAGCCCACCAGGTTCGCGCCGGCGAAGCTGGGCCGGCGGAACAGGGTCCACGGCATGACCAGGTTGTCGGCACGGCGTTCACGGACCACCAGGGAACCGGCGGCGACCAGCAGCACGGCGTACGCGACCAGCATCCCGCCGTCCCCCCAGCCGCGCCGCGGCCCTTCGATGAGGGCGAAGCTCAGCGCGGCGAGGGCCACGATCCACAGGAGGTGGCCGGGCACGGCCAGCTTGGTGGGGCGCACCTCGGACGGGGAGATGTAGCGCTGGGTCAGCAGCATGCCGACGATGCCGATGGGCAGGTTGAGGACGAAGATGCTCTGCCAGCCGAAGCTGCTGACCAGGAGCCCGCCCACGGTCGGACCGAGGCCCGCGGAGGTGGCGACGATCGCCGACCACAGGCCCAGCATCCGGGTGCGCTCCCGCTTCTCCGGGAACGAGAACACCAGCAGCGACAGCGAACTGGGCATGAACAGCGCGGCCCCCACACCCTGCACCAGCCGCGCGACGATCAGCGCCGCGGCGCTCGGCGCGATCGCGCACCCGAGGGAGGCGACGAAGAAGACCGCCATGCCCCACAGGTAGACGGTCTTCGCCCCGAGCCGGTTGGCCAGGCCGCCGGCCAGCAACAGCAGCGAGCTGAAGACCAGTACGTACCCGTCCACGATCCAGGTGAGCTCGGGCAGCGAGGCGTGCAGACGCTCCTGGATCGCCGAGCCCGCGACGTTGACGACGGTCACGTCCAGCGCGGCCATGACGAAACCGGTCGCGAGTGCGGTCAACCGCAGGCCCGGGGGAACGGGCCGGTGACGCGATGCCGCGTCACCGGCCAACGACACCGCTGCGGACTCGGCACTGGGCATGGCTCTCCTCCGGAGTACTCGACCATTGAACCGACTACGACGATAGCCGTCAAATTTGATTGCCATCAACCTTTGACAGTCATCAACCTTTGATGGCTGTCGTACGATGAAGTCGCCGAGTCGGAACCCAGGAAGGCCCAGCCACGTGACCGCACAGACCACTGAGCGCATCACCGATCACGTCGCCGCCGAGGACATCACCCTCCAGGGCGTCCTGGAGGCGCTGACCGACCCGGTGCGGCGCGGGATCGTCCGGCAACTCGCCGACTCCGAGCAGGACATGGCGTGCGGGACCTTCGACTTCACCGTGAGCCGGTCCACCAGCACCCACCACTTCAAGATCCTGCGCCGGGCCGGGATCATCCGGCAGCACTACGCGGGCACCGTGAAGCTGAACTCCCTGCGCCGCGACGACCTGGACCGCGCCTTCCCGGGCCTGCTCGACGCGATCATCGAGGCGGCCCGCCGCGAGGTGAACCGGTAGCCGGCGCCGGTCCCCCTCACTCCGGGACGGGCATGCCGGGTCCCCTCACTCCGGGACGGGCATGTAGAGCATGAGCAGCGGCTCGGACCTCTGATGCAGCCCCAGCACGACATGGTGGAACGCGGTCCTGCGGCCGGGAGCGGACCGGACCTCCACGGTCGCCATGCCCGTGTCCCGGGTCTCGTGCCGTGCCCACAGCCGCTCGAAGTCCGCGCTGGCCGAGCACAGCCTCCCGGCCATGAGCTCGAAGCGCGGATCGTCGAGGAAGCGCACGGCCTGGACGCGGAACTGGCCCACGAGCCGGCCTGCCACGTCCAGCCAGTGCGGGTAGCGGCTCCGGCTGCGGGCATCCGTGAAGAACGACCACAGGTAGTTGCAGTCCCCCTCCTGCACACCGAGCACGGTGCGCGCGGGCGCGTTGCTCACCAGGACGTTCCAGTACCGGTCGACCACGAAGGCCGGGGCCGGCTGCCACGCCTCCACGGCGAGCCGGAGCCGGGACACCTCCTCCGGGGTCACCTCCTGGCTGGCGGCCGGCGGATTGACCCCGGCCAGCAGATACAGGTGCGCGCGCTCGGTGCGGTCCAGGTTCAGCGCCTTGCTGACGGAGTCGAGCACGTCCTGGGAGACCTTGATCGCCCTGCCCTGTTCCAGCCACGTGTACCAGGAGGCGCTCACTCCGGCCAGCACCGCGACCTCCTCGCGGCGCAGACCCGGTGTGTTCCGGCGCCCGCCCGCCGTCAGTCCGACATCGCCGGGAGAGAGCCGTGCCCGGCGCGAACGGAGAAAGTGGCGCAGTGCCGCGCGCCGCTCCCTGTCGACGTCTCTGGTGTCCCCGGCCTTCTCCTGATCCCGAACGATGCCGCCGGCCCTCATGCAGTCCACCCTTCACACGCGAAGAATCAGTCCGAGTGGCCCGGGAACGGGTGACCACCCGACCCGGCCCGCCGACCCGCCCGGCCCGCCGACCCACCCGGCCCGCCGACCCACCCACTCCGAGCCGTCGCTCGGACCGAGCCGTCAGAAGGCGAGGATCAGGCGCCCACGCACGCCGCCGGCCTCCAGCCGCCGGTGCGCCTCAGGAGCCTGCTCCGGGGCGAGCACCTCGGCGGTGCGCAGGGTCAGCACGCCCTTCTCCGCCAGGCCTGCCAGCTCCTCCAGGGCCGCACGCTTGTCGGGATGCCCCGGCACCTGCACCGACAGGACGGTGATGCCGCGCTCCCCGGCGAGTTCGTACGGACGGCACTTGGCGAGCTTGCCGCCGTCGCGCACGATGCCCAGCGCGGGGGCGCCGAGGACGGCCGCGTCGACGACCGCGTCGGCCCCCTCCGGCAGCGCCGCGCGATAGGCGTCGACGAGCCGGGCCGGGACGGCGGCCCGCTCCACGACCACGTCGGCGCCGAGCCCACGGACCAGATCACGGTCGCGCTCGGCCGCGTCGACGACCACCCGAAGCCCGCGGTGCTTGGCCAGTTGCACCGTGTACCCGCCCAGCGCCCCCGGTGCCCCCGTCACGGCCAGCGTCGCGCCTTCCGGCAGCCCGAGGAGGGAGAGGGCGAGATGCGCGGTGAGCCCGTTCATGGGCAGACCGGCGACCTCGCGGAGGTCGAGACCCCGGGGGGCGGCGACGACCTGGTCGCGGGGCACCACGACGTACTCGGCCTGCGCTCCGCCCGCGGCCTGGAAGGGGTTGACGAACGCCATGACCGGCTCACCGATCCCCAGATCGACGTCGGCACCCACCGCGTCGACGACTCCGGAGGCATCCATGCCCGGCGTGTACGGAGGCTCGAGCCGGGCCGCGGCGGCGGCCAACTCTCCCGAACGCAACAGCAGATCGGTGGGGTTGACCGCGGCGGCGACGACCCTGATGCGGACCTGCCCCGGGCCGGGGACCGGGAGCGGACGGTCGAAGACCCTCAGCACATCGGGTCCGCCGTACTGTTCGAGTCCGACAGCGCGCATGGAGTGAGCGTTCCTTTCACGAAGCGAATCAGGCCGTGGCGGGAAACGAGGTCTCTCTTCCGCATTCCGACGACGCTCCATGGAGGGCGAGAGAAACCCGAACTCGGCGTGAACCGTCCCGACATGTCGACGATGATTCACCGAGTACCTGCGTCGAACCAGTTCGCAGACGTCATATTGGCAGCACCAACATGAACGACCACCGCTCCGCTCATACGATTTCCTCATGAGTGATCGGAGAGCAATGGCAACGCATGCGGATGCCTCGACCTTCGACTCGGCGCACTTCCGTCGGGTACTCGGACATTTCCCGACCGGGGTGGTGGCCGTCTCGGCGATGGACGGGGAAGAGCCGGTCGGTCTGACCGTCGGCTCCTTCGCCTCGGTGTCGCTCGACCCACCGATGGTCGGCTTCTTCCCGAGCCTGTCCTCCACCAGTTGGCCGCGCATCGAACGAGCCGGGACCTTCGTGGCCAACGTGCTCTCCGAGCATCAGGCGGAGCTGTCGACGGTGTTCGCGACCAGCGGGGGCGACAAGTTCGGCGAGTTCGGCTGGCACCCGGGAGTCACGGGCGCACCGGTGCTGGACGGCGCCGCCGCGTGGATCGAGTGCGCGGTGGCGGACGTCGTCCCGGCCGGCGACCACCTGTTCGTCCTGGGCCGCGTACTCGACCTGGCGGTCGCCGGCGACCACCGCCCACTGGTCTTCTTCCGGGGCGACTACGCCCGCCTGGCGGACCGCCTCCACGCGGACACCCGGCAAAGCGCCTGACGCCCCCGCAGTGCCCCTCCTCGGCGGCCTGCCTGTTCTGCTGGAGCCCCCTGTCGGATTCGAACCGACGACCTACGCATTACAAGTGCGTTGCTCTGGCCAGCTGAGCTAAGGAGGCGTGCACACGCGCGTGGCGGTGAGTGCCAGTGCAGTGTACCCAGGTCCCGGACGGGGCCTGTCGAAAATTTCCGCGAAGTTCACAGGGCTCCGGGTACTGACATACAGGGTGAACGCCGGGTACCGTCTCGATCCAGTTCACCCTCGTGGACTACACCACCTTCCTACAACGGATCGTCCGGCACGTTCCTGCCGGTAGAAGGGGGCCTCTGAGCCATGGCCACTGTCACGTTCGACAAGGCGACCCGGATCTACCCGGGGTCCACCAAGCCCGCCGTCGACGGCCTCGACATCGCGATCGAGGACGGCGAGTTCCTCGTCCTGGTCGGCCCGTCGGGCTGCGGCAAGTCCACCTCGCTCCGGATGCTCGCGGGGCTCGAGGACGTCAACGGCGGCGCCATCCGCATCGGCGACCGCGACGTCACGCACCTGCCGCCGAAGGACCGGGACATCGCCATGGTGTTCCAGAACTACGCCCTCTACCCGCACATGACCGTCGCCGACAACATGGGCTTCGCGCTCAAGATCGCCGGCGTCAACAAGGCGGAGATCCGGCAGAAGGTCGAGGAGGCCGCGAAGATCCTCGACCTGACCGAGTACCTGGACCGGAAGCCGAAGGCCCTGTCCGGTGGTCAGCGCCAGCGTGTCGCGATGGGCCGTGCCATCGTGCGTGAGCCGCAGGTCTTCCTCATGGACGAGCCGCTGTCCAACCTGGACGCCAAGCTCCGCGTCTCGACCCGTACGCAGATCGCGTCGCTGCAGCGCCGCCTCGGCATCACCACGGTCTACGTCACCCACGACCAGGTCGAGGCCATGACGATGGGCGACCGCGTGGCGGTCCTCAAGGACGGCCTGCTCCAGCAGGTCGACTCGCCCAGGAACATGTACGACCGGCCCGCCAACCTCTTCGTCGCCGGCTTCATCGGCTCCCCCGCCATGAACCTGGTCGAGGTCCCGATCACCGACGGCGGCGTGAAGTTCGGCAACAGCGTGGTGCCGGTCAACCGCGAGGCGCTCAAGGCCGCCTCCGACAAGGGCGACCGCACGGTCACCGTCGGCGTCCGCCCCGAGCACTTCGACGTCGTCGAGCACAACGGCGAGGCCGCCTCCGCGCTGTCGAAGGACACCGAGGACGCCCCGGCCGGCCTCGCGGTCTCCGTGAACGTCGTCGAGGAGCTCGGCGCCGACGGCTACGTCTACGGCAGCGCCAAGGTCGGCGACGAGCTCAAGGACCTGGTCGTCCGCGTCAGCGGCCGCGCGGTACCGGAGAAGGGCGCCACGCTGCACGTCGTGCCGCGTCCGGGCGAGACCCACGTGTTCTCGACCTCCACGGGTGAGCGTCTCTCCGACTGAGCGCTCGTCACCGTGACAAACCTCTGACCAGGGTGAATCCACCCAGGTTGACGTCGAGGGCCCCGCAGCCTGCTGCGGGGCCCTTTCCGTTGCCCGATTTACCCCGGCAAGCGGGTGGTTTTCGAGCAGCGTGCGTCAACCCCTTACCCAGAACAAAGCACTTCCTCGTCCCCCGAACCGGTGACTAAATGTCGCCAAATCATTACCGCACGCTACCCTCACACGCGTGAAGCACTCCACCACCCCTCAGACGCGACGTGGCCATCGGGGCGGCCCTGCCCGCCGGATCGGCCGCACACTCGCCCTCGTCCTGCCCGTCGTCCTGGTGCTCTCCGGGACTCTCGCCGTCACCCGCGTCAACTGGACGGGAAGCCCGCGGAGCTCGGTGCTCACCGCGACCGACGTGACCGACGCGAACCTCTCCCGCAAGGCCACCGTCCAGGCCCCGCAGGACGTGCTGCGCGACCAGCTGATGACCGAGCTCCAGGACAAGAACCCCGGCCAGGTCCTGACCCACCTCCAGCAGGCGGTCAACGGTCGTCCGTCGCTGGCCGAGCACTGCGCGTCCATCGCCCGCGCGCTGGGCCGGGCCGCCGTGCGCATCTACGGCGCGTCGCGCGCCCAGTCGTACGCCCGCCCGGTCTGTGACACCTCCTTCGCGTCCGGCGTCCTGGCCGCGCACAGCTGAGCGCCGGCAGGTAAGGGAGGTAACGGCTCCTTAAGGGCCCCCGGGCGGCGGTCGGCCGCCCCCGGGGCGCGTCGTACAGTTCGGGGCATGACCCATCCGAACGCCGCGTTGCGCCCCACTCAAGCCGTGGTCCTGGCCGGTGGCCAGGGCTCACGGCTTCGTCCGTACACCGATGACCGGCCCAAGCCGATGGTCGAGATCCCCGGTACGGGCACGCCGATCATCGGCCACCAGTTGACGTGGCTCGCCGAGGAGGGCGTCACGGACGTGGTGGTCTCCTGCGGCCACCTCGCCGAGGTGTTGCAGAAGTGGCTGGCGACGGCCGACCTGCCGCTCTCCGTCACCACGGTGGTGGAGAACGAGCCGCTGGGCCGCGGTGGCGGCCTCAAGTACGCCGCCGCGCACCTTCCCCACCCCGACCGGCCCTGGTACGCCACGAACGGCGACATCTGGACGCGGTTCTCGCTGCGCGACATGGCCGACTTCCACACGGAGCGGGACGCGGTGGCGACGCTGGCGCTCGCCCGGCCGCGGATCCCGTGGGGTGCGGTGAAGACGGACGGCTTCGGGCACATCACCGACTTCATCGAGGCGCCGCCGTCGACGTTCGAGATCAACGCGGGTGTGTACGTGTTCTCGCCCGCGTTCGCCGGGATGCTGCCGGAGCGGGGGGACCATGAGCGGACCACGTTCCCGCATCTGGCGCGGAGCCGGCAGCTGGCCGGGTTCCCGATTCCGCAGGGGGCGTACTGGCGGGCGATCGACACCGCGAAGGATCTGACGGAGGCGGCGAAGGAGTTGGCCGCGCTGGGGCGGTAGGCCGAAGGGCCGGTTTCGGTCGTTCGCCGGCTGCGGGCGGGTGGGGGCTTGTCGCGCAGTTCCTCCCCCAGCCTTCGGCCGGGGGTACCCCCAGCGCCCCTTGGGGGCGCCTGTACTCCCGCTTCTCAAGACGGAGGGGGCCCACGCCGTAGGCGTGGGCCCCCTCCGTCTGCTGGTTGCCGGTCAGCCCAGCAGGCCGCCCACCAGGCCAGGTTGGCCTGTGGAGGTGCCGCCGCCGGTGGTGGTGCCGGTGGTGGTGCCGGTGCCTCCGGAGGAGGACGTGCCGCCGGTGGCGGTGCCGCCCGAGGTCGGGCCCGCGGTGGTCGGGGCCGGAGCCGTGTGGCGGGGCGGGGCCTGGCCCGTGGTGCCCTGGGTCTGGCTGGGGGTCGTGGTGGTGGTCCCGGTGCTGTGGGTCGCGCCCGGGGTGGATGCCGACCGGGACGGGCCCGCCGTGGCGCCGCCGGAGGGAGCCGTGGCGGCCGAGGGGGTCTTCTCGGGGTGGCGCTTGGTCGACTCGCCGGGGAGCGGGGAGCCGGGGAGGTTGTTGCGGGGGGCTTCGCCGGGGCCGGGGACGATGACGCGGCTGGAGTCGCGGACCGCGCCGCCGAGCAGGGAGCCGACGAGGAGGGTGAGGCCGATGGTGACGGCGGTGATCAGGGCGCCCCGGCGGAGCACGAAGGCGCGCAGGTCCCAGATGTCGGAGTGCGGGCCGAGGCGGCGCCAGGCGCTGCCCGCGAGACGGCCGTCCACCGAGTAGACGGGGGCGCCGGCGATGATCAGCGGCGACCAGGCGGCGAGGTAGATGATGTCGGGGGCGTCGTACGCGGGGACCGTCTTCCAGCTGACGGTGACGATGAGCGCGGCGGAGAGCAGTGCGCCGACGACCGCGGCGACCCGCTGCCAGCAGCCGAGGACGGTCAGCACGCCGACGATCACCTGGAGGAAGGCGATGACGAGGCCGGAGCCGACCGGGTGCTGGAGGGCGAACTGGCGCAGTGGCTCGGCGACTTCCCAGGGGTGCAGGGAGTCGAGCCACTTGACCATGGAGCCGCGCTTGCCGCCGTCGAAGTAGACGGGGTCGCACAGCTTGCCCATGCCGGCGTAGACGGAGATGAAGCCGAGGAAGATCCGGAGCGGGAGCAGGACGACGCCGAGGTTCATCCGGCGGCCGGGGTAGTAGGCGTGCCGGGCGGGGTCGCCTTCGCCGGTCCGCCTGGCCGACGCCGGCTCGCCGAAGTCCTCGAACCGGTCGTCGCCGTAGCCGTGGTCGCCGTAGCCGTGGTCGCCGTAGCCCGACCCGTGGTAGCCCGGTTCGTCGTAGGCGCTGCCCACCGGCGGCATGTCGGGGAGCAGCCGGTTCTCGCCGGAGGCCGGGGAGCGGGGGTGGCCGACCAGCGGTGTCTCGACGGTCTGGTCGAGTGCGCCGTAGCCGTCGTCGACGCGCGGGATGACCTGGGTCGCGCCGGCCGGTTCGAGGGGTTCCTCGGCGTGCCGGACGCTGCCGCCCCGGACGGCCTGGAGCAGCCGGTGGGCGCCGGTGTCGTCGGGCGCGGACTTGCCGCTCCAGACGACCGGGCGGCGCCGGCCGGGTGCCGCGCCCGCTCTGCCCGCCGGGCCGGAGACCGGGATGCGCGCGGTGTCCTGGGTGGCGCTCAGGTGCCGTGCGACCCGGGGGGATTGGGTACGCCGGGTCGATGCGCCCAACTGCACGCGGAAACTCGCGTGGTTGACGATGACCTGCGCCGGATCGCTCGGCACCTTCACCATGCTCAGCGCGGGAGCGTCGTCGGGCCCGGAGGCGAATCCGGAGCGGAATCCCGGCGAGCGGTCCCCCGTGGGAGTGCGGGGTGTTCTGGTGTCCACACTCATCTAACCGAGTGACGTGGAGTTAGGACACTGCTTTGACCCGCCGGATGTGTCCGGACCCCGTCAAGGATGTCCTCGACGCCGGAATTACCCCGCACGGGTGAGGTTCCGTACGTTTGTTCCGTCCCGGCGCCGGGTCGCCTCGTACTGTGGTCAGCTCCGCTGCCGTGCCGCCTCGTACAGCACGATTCCCGCCGCCACACCGGCGTTCAGCGACTCCGCGCCGCCCGGCATCGGGATCCGCACCCGGAAGTCGCAGGTCTCGCCGACCAGCCGCGACAGGCCCTTGCCCTCGCTGCCCACGACGATGACGACCGGGCCGGACAGGGCCTCCAGGTCGCCGACCTCGTGCTCGCCGTCGGCGGCGAGGCCGACGACCACGATCCCGGCCTTCTTGTACGACTCCAGCGCCCGGGTCAGGTTGGTGGCGCGGGCGACGGGCGTACGGGCCGCCGTGCCGGCCGACGTCTTCCAGGCGCCCGCCGTCATACCGGCCGCGCGGCGCTCGGGCACGACCACGCCGTGGCCGCCGAACGCGGAGACGGACCGGACGACCGCGCCGAGGTTGCGCGGGTCGGTGACCCCGTCGAGGGCGACGATCAGCGGGTCCTCGCCCTCGTCGGCGGCCGCGTTCGCGAGGTCCTCGGGGTGCGCGTACTCGTACGGCGGGACCTGGAGGACCAGGCCCTGGTGGTTGAGGCCGTTCGTCATGCGGTCCAGCTCGGGGCGCGGGGCCTCCATGAGGTTGATGCCACCGCGCTCGGCGACGAGCTGGAGGGCCTCGCGGACCCGCTCGTCGTTGTCGATGAACTGCTGGACGTAGAGGGTGGACGCCGGGACGCCCTCGCGCAGCGCCTCGACGACCGGGTTGCGGCCGACGACCATCTCGGACGTGCCCTTGCCGCCCCGGCCGCGCGCGACCGGACGGCGCTGGGCCTGCTTGGCCTTGGCGGTGGCGATGCGGTTCTTCTTGTGGCCCTTGCGCATTTCGGCGGGCGGGGTCGGGCCCTTGCCCTCCAGGCCCCGGCGCCGCTGGCCGCCACTGCCGACCTGCGCGCCCTTCTTGCCGGACATGCGGCGGTTGTTGGCTGCCATGAGTTACCCGTCTCCGTGAGCTTCGTTTCGTACGTGCGTCTTATGCAGTGTGCCGCCCGGGGGGCCGGGCGGCACAGTTGATCTTCAGATCGGGGCGGCTGGGGCCCTAGGACCTGAGGGTCCAGCGCGGGCCCGAGGGGCTGTCCTCGATCGCGAGACCGGACTGGTTCAGCTGGTCGCGGATGGCGTCGGCGGTCGCCCAGTCCTTGCGGCCGCGGGCGGACTCGCGCTGGTCGAGGACGAGTCGTACGAGGGCGTCCACGACCCCGTGCAGGTCCTCGCCCTTCTCCGTCCCGCCGGCCCAGTGCGCGGCCAGCGGGTCGAGGCC
The DNA here is from genome assembly GCF_040703965.1 of Streptomyces sp. NPDC006655. Classification (NCBI taxonomy): domain Bacteria; kingdom Bacillati; phylum Actinomycetota; class Actinomycetes; order Kitasatosporales; family Streptomycetaceae; genus Streptomyces; species Streptomyces sp. NPDC006655. Next base: position 35,640 of record NZ_JBEYJU010000077.1, read on the forward strand.
GAGCACGCCGAGCATCGCGCGGACCTCGGCGAGGCGGGCGACGGCCGCTTCCTTGTCGTCGGCGGCCAGCGCGCTGTTGCCCTGGCGGACCGTGGTGTGCACGACGGCGAGCGCCTGCGGGACGCCCAGGTCGTCGTCCATCGCCTCGGCGAACGCCGGCGGGACCTCCGCCGAGGGCTCGACCGCTCCCCCGGCCAGCTCCACCACGCGCTGCACGAAGCCCTCGATCCGCGCGAACGCCGACTCGGCCTCGCGCAGCGACTCCTCGCTGTACTCGATCATCGAGCGGTAGTGCGGGGTGCCCAGGTAGTAGCGGAGCACGATCGGGCGCCAGTGCTTCACCATCTCGGAGACGAGCACCGAGTTGCCGAGGGACTTCGACATCTTCTCGCCGCTCATGGTGACCCAGGCGTTGTGCACCCAGTACTGGGCGAAGTCGTCGCCGAACGCCTTGGCCTGGGCGATCTCGTTCTCGTGGTGCGGGAAGATCAGGTCGAGGCCGCCGCCGTGGATGTCGAAGGCCTCGCCGAGGTACTTGTGGGCCATCGCCGAGCACTCCAGGTGCCAGCCGGGACGGCCGCGGCCCCACGGCGTCTCCCAGCTGGGCTCGCCCGGTTTGACGGCCTTCCAGAGCGCGAAGTCCCGCTGGTCCCGCTTGCCGGTCTCGCCCTCGCCGCTGGGCTGGCGCAGGCTGTCCAGCTCCTGGTTGGAGAGCTGGAGGTAGTCCGGGTAGGAGCGGACGTCGAAGTAGACGTTGCCGTCGGCCTCGTAGGCGTGTCCGCGCTCGATCAGACCGCGCATCATCTCGATCATCTCCGGTACGTGCCCGGTCGCGCGGGGCTCGTACGTCGGCGGGAGGCAGCCGAGCGCGGCGTAACCGTCGTTGAACGCGCGCTCGTTCTCGTAGCCGATCGCCCACCAGGGGCGGCCCTGGTCGGCGGACTTGGTGATGATCTTGTCGTCGATGTCGGTGACGTTGCGGATGAACGTCACGTCGTAGCCGCGGTATTCGAACCAGCGGCGCATGATGTCGAAGTTCAGGCCCGAGCGGATGTGGCCGATGTGGGGCGCCGCCTGCACGGTGGCACCACAGAGGTAGATCGAGACACAGCCCGCGACGAGCGGGGCGAAGTCACGGATCTGCCGGGCGTTGGTGTCGTACAGGCGAATAGTCACGGGACCAAGGGTAGTGGGCGGAGGGCGGTGCGCGGCACCGGTATGGGAAGCGCCGCGGTCGTGTGCGGAGCAGTGCGAACCGGGCACGCAGTTCCCCGCGCCCCCCGGGTGAGACCGGTCAGCCGTTTTTGACGACCAACGCCGTAGCCACCGCCATCAGGCCCTCTCCCCGGCCAGGAAATCCGAGCCCGTCCGTCGTGGCACCCGACACCGAGACCGGAGCCCCCGCCGCGGCCGAAAGGATCTTCTCCGCCTCGTCGCGCCGCTTTCCGATCTTCGGGCGCGGCCCTACCACCTGCACGGCGACGTTCCCGATCACGAATCCGGCGGCGCGGACGATCCGGGCCGCCTCCGTCAGCAGGGTCACCCCGGACGCGCCCGACCACTGCGGGCGCCCCGTGCCGAAGTGCTGTCCCAGGTCCCCGAGCCCGGCCGCCGAGAACAGCGCGTTGCACGCGGCGTGCGCGACGACGTCCGCGTCGGAGTGCCCGGCGAGTCCCGGGCCCTCGCCCTCCCACTTCAGCCCGGCGCACCACAGCTCGCGGCCCTCCTCGAAGGCGTGGATGTCGGTGCCGATGCCCACCCGGGGGAGGATCACCTCAGAACCCATCGTTCAGCCTCCTGCGGGCCAGGACCGCTTCCGCGAGCACCAGGTCGAGGGGGCGGGTGACCTTGAAGGCCTCCTCGTGGCCGGGGACGACCACGACCTGCTCGCCGAGCCGCTCGACCATGCTCGCGTCGTCGGTGACGTCGTCGGTGACCGTCTCGTGGGCGCGGACCAGCGTCGCGCGGTCGAAGCCCTGGGGCGTCTGGACCGCGCGCAGGCGGTCGCGGCGCGGGGTGGCGACGACGGGCTCGGGGTCGCCGGGTACGGCCGCCGGCTCGACCTCCTTGACCGTGTCGGCCAGGGGAAGGGCGGGGACCACGGCCCGGGCGCCGTCACGGACCGCCTGGACGACCGAGTCGACCGTGTCGACGGGGACGAGGGGACGCGCCGCGTCGTGGACGAGGACGATGTCGTAGTCGGGGGGCAGCGCGTCGAGGCCGAGCTTCACCGACTCCTGGCGGGACTCGCCGCCGGGGACCACGAGGAAGTCGGTGCGGTCGGGAAGCGCGTGCGCGTCCAGCAGGGACTTGACCTCGGGGGCGCCGTCGGGCGGTGCCACGACCACGACCAGGGAGACGGCGCGGGAGGCGGCCAGCGCGCGCACGGCGTGGACGAGCATGGGGGTGCCGTTCAGCGCGCGGAGCGCCTTCGGGGCGCCCGGACCGAGCCGTACGCCCCGGCCGGCGGCGGGAATCACGGCTGCCGTGCGCAGTGCGGTGCGCGGTTCCGCCGGCCGTTCCGTCAGCGGTTCCGGACGCGGAGGACGCGAATCGTCAGACATCGGTTCCTGTCAGGTTTGTGTGCGGGCCTGGCGTGGGTATGGCCTGGGAAGTGCCGGGCGCGACGCCTTGACCGGACCCTTCCGTGACACTGGTCGAGCCAGCAGCCCGGGCCCGGCACGCCTAGTATCGGGGGTCCCCGCCGGGGTGGGTCTCAGGGCGGGTTTCCGAGTGAGCGTCGCGTACGGTGGGTGCCGTGTCCGCAGGACGGGTGCCGGGCACAGACATGCCGCAGCGCCCGGCGACAGTTGATTGTCATCGGGCACCGCGGCATTTCAGTGTGCGGAGTTCAGCGTTTCAGCGTGCCGAGCCGGACCGCGTCAGGACGCGAGCACCTCGTCGAGCAGGGCCTCGGCCTTGTCCTCGTTCGTGTTCTCCGCGAGGGCGAGCTCGCTCACCAGGATCTGGCGTGCCTTGGCGAGCATGCGCTTCTCACCTGCGGAGAGTCCGCGCTCGCGCTCACGACGCCACAGGTCACGCACGACTTCCGCGACCTTGATGACGTCGCCGGAGGCGAGCTTCTCCAGGTTTGCCTTGTATCGACGGGACCAGTTCGTGGGCTCCTCGGCGTACGGCGCGCGCAGCACCTCGAAGACCCGGTCCAGCCCGTCCTGACCGACCACATCACGCACGCCGACGAACTCCGCATTGTCCGCTGGCACACGTACCGTCAGGTCACCCTGGGCGACCTTCAGCACCAAGTAGGTCTTGTCCACGCCTTTGATCTGGCGAGTTTCGATAGCCTCGATCAGCGCGGCCCCGTGATGGGGATAGACCACGGTGTCGCCAACCTTGAACGTCATGTGACAGGTACCCCTTCCGTGGCTATCCAGGGTAACACGGAAACCGGCGGTTCTGAATGGCGTTTTCGCAGGTCAGGGCATATCTCGGGGCTTGACAACAGCAACAGGAACGTGCTGCGCGGGCCTCCCGGAGGCAGGTATTCGCAGGTCGGAGCGGCTCTCCGGGCAAAGAGAAACGCGTACGTTACACACGTCCGGACAGCTCCTCAAGTGGCTTAACGTCCACAAATGTCCGCTTCCAAGCGTACGACTTCCGCTACTCCGTTCGGTCACCCGCGCCGGATCCGAGGCGTTTCAGAAATTGATCACCCGCGTCCGACCGAACGGTACGTGATCGATTTCCCCGGTGGTCACGCATTCCTTCACGTAGATTTTGCGCCGCGTGTTGCGGACGAGTTATGTGAATGCCTGACGAGCGTCGCGGCAAAGTGGCCGGGGAGCCACGTGCGGCACCCGGGGTACCCCCTCGTGGAGGGAAGGACGGGGGCTTGGGGAGGGTCGGGTGCGGCCGCGCCGGAACGGCTCGGTAACCTAAGGCCGCTGACAGACACTTAGGGTGGCTTTATAAGGGAGTCGCCCGCGCGTTCAAGGAGATGCCGCCGCCGTGAGCAGCAGCCTTCGACGCGGCGCCCTCGCCGCCTCCGCCATCGCCTTCTCCGTCGCCTCGCTCGCCGCGTGCGGTGCCGGCAACGACTCCCAGACCCTGGAGATCAAGCCGGACAACGCCGCGACCAGCGTCGGCGACATCAAGGTCCAGAACGCGACCGTGATCACCCAGCCCGACCTCACGTCGACCGGCCCCGCCGTGGTCTCCGCGACCATCTTCAACACCGGCACCCAGCCCGAGACGCTCCAGTCGATCGTCGTCGCCGGCACCGACAAGACCGCCGAGCTGCACGCCACCAAGTCGCAGCCGCTGACCATCCCGGGCGGCGGCCGGCTGATCCTGGGCGGCAAGGACAACGCCTCCGCGGTGCTGCCCAGCAGCCGTGAGGCGATCAAGGACGGCAACGCCCAGAAGATCACGTTCACCTTCAGCAAGACCGGTGACGTGAGCCTGCGGGCGTTCGTGGTGCCCGCGGAGAGCTACTTCACCGGCTGGGGCCCGAGCTCGGTCCCGTCGCCCTCCGCGTCGGCCTCGGCCTCGACGTCCGCCTCCGGCTCCCCGGCCGCGGGCAGCAAGGCGAGCGAGAGCGCCAAGCCGGGCAAGGGCAAGGCGTCGGGGAGCGCCTCGGCCAACCCGAGCGACTCGGCGTCGGCGTCGGCGAACGCCGGCTGAGCGGTCGTACGAGAACGTCTGAAGGGCGGCCCCCAGCGGGGTGCCGCCCTTCACCGTAGGACCGGATCAGCGGTCTACGGCTCGAACTTGTACCCGAGCCCCCGGACCGTCACCAGGTACCGCGGCGCGCCCGGGTCCGGCTCGATCTTCGCGCGCAGGCGCTTGACGTGGACGTCGAGGGTCTTGGTGTCGCCCACGTAGTCGGCGCCCCACACCCGGTCGATGAGCTGCATGCGGGTCAGGACGCGGCCCGCGTTGCGCAGCAGCATCTCCAGGAGGTCGAACTCCTTGAGGGGGAGGTCGACCTTGGAGCCGGAGACGGTGACCACGTGGCGGTCGACGTCCATCCGGACCGGGCCCGCTTCGAGGGCGGCCGGGGTGACCTCCTCCGGCTCACCGCGGCGGCGCAGGACGGCCCGGATGCGGGCGACCAGCTCGCGGGAGGAGAAGGGCTTGGTGACGTAGTCGTCGGCTCCTATTTCGAGCCCGACGACCTTGTCGATCTCACTGTCCTTGGCCGTCACCATGATGACGGGGACGTTGGAGCGGCCGCGCAGCTGGCGGCAGACCTCGGTACCGGGCAGCCCCGGCAGCATCAGGTCGAGGAGGACGAGGTCGGCGCCGTTGCGCTCGAACTCGTCGAGTCCGTCGGGCCCGGTGGCCGCCACGGCGACCTCGAAGCCCTCCTTGCGGAGCATGTACGACAGGGCGTCGGAGAAGGACTCCTCGTCCTCGACGACGAGCACACGGGTCACGGAAGGACCTCCGGGGCGGGAAGCGGTTCGTACGGGGATGACTCGGTGGTGCCGGCCTCGTCGTCGAGGTCGGGGTCGGGGTGCTGCGACGCGCGGTCGCGTACCGCGCCCGCCTCCGGCAGCCGGAGGGTGAACGTGGAGCCCTGGTTCTCGGCGCTCCACACCGTGACCTCCCCGCCGTGCGAGGCGGCCACGTGCTTGACGATGGCGAGGCCGAGGCCGGTGCCACCGGTGGCCCGGGAACGGGCCGGGTCGACGCGGTAGAAGCGCTCGAAGATGCGCTCCTTGTCCTTGTCGGTGATGCCGATGCCCTGGTCGGTCACGGCGAGCTCGATCATGTCGCCGCCGGGCGCGTTGACCCGGCGGGCGGCTATCCCGACCCGGGTGCGGGCCGGGGAGTAGTTGACGGCGTTCTCGACCAGGTTGCCCAGCGCGGCGGCGAGCTGACCGCGGTTGCCCCAGACGTGCAGGTCGGCGGTGCCGCCGGCGGCCATGGTGATCTGCTTGGTGCCGGCCTGGTGGCGGCACCGGTCGATCGCCTCGGCGACGAGTTCGTCCACGCGGACGGGCTCGGCGTCCTCCAGCGGATCGTCGTTCTGCACTCTCGACAGGTCGATGAGCTCCTGGACCAGGTTGGTCAGGCGCGTGGCCTCGATCTGCATGCGACCGGCGAAGCGCTGCACGGCCTCCGGATCGTCCGAGGCGTCCATGACGGCCTCGGAGAGCAGGGAGAGCGCGCCGACCGGGGTCTTGAGCTCATGGCTCACGTTCGCCACGAAATCACGTCGTACCGCCTCGATGCGGCGGGCCTCGGTGAGGTCCTCGACGAGCAGCAGCACGAGCCGGGAGCCGAGCGGCGCCACCCGGGCGGAGACCGCGAGGGCCTCACCGCGGCCGGTGCCGCGTCGGGGCAGGTCCAGCTCCACCTGTCGTATCTCGCCGTCCCGGCGGGTGTCCCTGGCCATCCCGAGCATCGGCTCGACGGCGAGTTTGCCACCGCGCACGAGTCCGAGGGCGTACGCCGCCGAGCTCGCCTTGACGACGGTGTCGGCCTCGTCCAGGACGACCGCCGAGGAGCGCAGCACGCTCAGCACGGTGTCCACGCCGGGCGGCAGTACGGGGTCGGTGTGCAGAGAAGTCCTGGTCGGTCGCTTCTGGTCGCGTTCGCTCCAGCGGAACGCCAGCATGGCGATGACACCGGTGAGTACCCCGGCGATCGCTGCCGCTGCGGCGACCGCCGCGTTCACGTCCATGCAAACAGGTTAAGCAGGGGGTACGACATCCCCACAGCCATGGACGTGCGACCTCGAACACTCGTCGCCCAGAGTTCACCTTGGAGCCAGTATTGGTTCATTTGGGGTGGCAGAAACGGTCGCGTTGAGACCGGAACGTGGGAGCGTGGGGTTCGCAGCTGGTTTCGGCCACCGGGCCCCGGCCCCCGGAACCCCTGGAACACACGCACGAGAGGGAACCCTGATGCGGGACGCGTACCACGAGGAACTCGACTCGATCGGCGACAGCCTGGTCGACATGGCCAGGCTGGTCGGCTCGGCCATCGGGCGCGCCACGACGGCGATCCTCGACGGCGACCTGAAGCTGGCCGAGAGCGTCATCGAGGCCGACCAGAAGGTGGACGAGCTCCACCACGACCTGGAGGCGCGTGCGATAGCCCTGCTCGCCCGCCAGCAGCCGGTCGCGACCGACCTGCGGATCGTCGTCACCTCGCTGCGGATGTCCGCCGACCTGGAGCGCTCCGGCGACCTCGCCCAGCACGTGGCGAAGCTGGCCCGGCTGCGCTTCCCGGACCGCGCGGTCCCGCGGGACCTGGAAGCCACCATCCTGGAGATGGGCCAGCTCGCGCAGCGCCTGATGGCCAAGGCCGCCGAGGTCATCGTCACCAAGGACGTCGACCTGGCGCTCCAGCTGGAGCAGGACGACGACGAGATGGACCTGCTGCACCGCACGCTCTTCTCGCACCTGCTGGACGACCGCTGGAAGCACGGCATCGAGACGGCCGTCGACGTGACGCTGCTCGGCCGCTACTACGAGCGGTACGCCGACCACGCGGTCGCCGTCGCCAAGCGCGTCGTCTTCCTGGTCACCGGCGAGCACGCGGACGATCTGCAGCCCGACATCCAGCCGGTGACGGGCACCGAGGGGGCATGACGGGCGCCGAGGGGGCGTGACCGCCTCGGTGGGCGGGGCTCGCGCGGTGCGGGGCAGGCGTGCGAGCGCCACTGTGCGCCGTTGATGCGCCCAGCGGAACGGGCATGAAATGGGCAAGGGCACCACGCCCTGCCTCTGGGGAATCCAGGGGCCAGGGAATCTAGGGACCTCTAGGAGGGATCCATGGCCGAATCCCCCAGCACCACGCCCGACCCCACGCAGGAACGCGACACCGACCAACCCGCCGAGATCAAGAACCTGCTGGTCATCGGCGCCTGCGGGTGCGGCTCGGGCTGCGGCTGCGGCTGCCAGTCGGGCGGCCCCTGCCAGTGCGGCTGAGCGGGCGACCCGGACACGGCGGAGGGCCCCGGACTCAAGGTCCGGGGCTTTTCGCATGCCGTACGGGCGTGTCGGGGGGGCGGTGCGGTCGCGCGCGTGCCGTCCGCCCGTGTCGGGGGCGGTGCGGTCG
>NZ_JBEYJU010000078.1:0-43412 GCF_040703965.1 Streptomyces sp. NPDC006655
GCCTCCCATTAGGCCCCTATTAACCCTGGTCATTTCTGCTTGACCCAGCACCCCGGCCCGGCGTGCAGCACGCCGGGCCCCGGCGTCGTGCGTCAGGGGCTACGGGTCGGTCGGTCGGTCCTGCCGGGCCGGGGACCGGCACGACCCGAGGTCAGTCGGTCTTCCCGCGGCCGGTCAGCGCGTCGCGGAGCCGGTCGACCAGGCCTGCGCCCGGGGCCAGCATCTTGTTCGCGGGCGGCTTGTCCGGGGCGGCGGGGTGCGGGCGGGTCGGCGCCGTCTTCTTCGCCTGCCTGACCTTGTCGCCCAGCTCGTTCAGGGCGTCTTCCGAGCAGGCCGCGCGCAGCCTCGGGAAGAGGTTCTGCTCCTCGTCCTCGACATGCATGCGGATCTCGCTCATGAGCGAGTTCATCAGCGTGTCGAACCGGGCGTCGTCCGGCTCGCAGCTCTCCAGGTCCTTCATGATCTGCTCGGCCTTGGCGTGGTCCTCGAGCTCCTTGTCCGCCAGGGCCTCCCCACCCTCGACGTGCTCGCGCACGGCCGGATAGAGATACGCCTCCTCGGCCACCGAGTGCCGCACCAGTTCCATCGTGGCCTGGTCGGCGTAGATCTTGCGGTTCTTGTCACCGGGCGGCAGCGCCTCGATCTTCCCGAAGATCTCCTCCACCTCGCGGTGATCGGTCACCAACTCGTCGATGACGTTTCCACCGTGTCCCATGCCCTTCACCTCCGGTCGCGGCACAGCGGTCCGGGTTCGGATCCGCCGCGAGCCGAGTGCCCCCCGCGGGCCACGTCACACGAATCGCGGCGCAGGACAAGATACGCATACTGGAACCAACGTGTGAAAACTACTGACCCGGAAACCCCGAGTCAGTGCCGTCGAGAACACGGCGGCAGCCCGGAGCGGCACGTCCGTTATCCGTCCCCCACGAACGTTCCTTCTCTTTCACACATCAGCCCTCATCACCGCGCAGGACCAGCAGCGTCCGGGTGTGGCGGCCTCGTGCGCAGCCCCCGCGGTCGAAGGACATTCCATGACTGATGCGCCCTCAGCCCTGCCCTGGCGGCGGGCCATGGTCACCGGCGGTGCCGGTTTCCTCGGCAGCCACCTCTGTGAACACCTGCTGAATGCGGAGGTCGAAGTCGACTGCGTCGACAACCTGCTCTCCGGTTCCCGCGAGAACATCGCCCACCTGAGCGGCCGCCCCGGCTTCCGTTACGTCGAGCGGGACGTGTCCGCGCCCGACGTCCGCGAAGCCCTGCCCGGCCCCTACGACCTGGTGCTGCACTTCGCCTGCCCCGCGTCCCCCGCCGACTACCTGCGGCACCCTCTGGAGACGCTGGACGTCGGCAGTCTGGGCACCCGCAACATGCTGGGGCTCGCGGAGCGCGACGGGGCCCGTTTCCTGCTGGCCTCGACGTCCGAGGTGTACGGCGACCCGCTGGTGCATCCGCAGCGCGAGGACTACTGGGGCAACGTCAACCCGGTCGGGCCGCGCAGCGTCTACGACGAGTCCAAACGGTTCGCCGAGTCACTGGTCACCGCGCACGTCGGCGACCGGGGCGCCGACGCGGGCATCGTCCGGCTGTTCAACACCTACGGGCCGCGGATGCGGGCGCTGGACGGCCGTGCCGTGCCCACCTTCGTGTGCCAGGCGCTGGCGGGCGAGCCGCTGACGGTGGCCGGGGACGGCAACCAGACCCGCTCGCTGTGCTACGTCGACGACACGGTGGACGGGATCCTGCGGGTCGCGGCCAGCCGGTCGGTACGCCCGGTGAACATCGGCGGCACCGACGAGGTCACCGTCCACGAGATCGCCCTGCGGGTGGTGGAGCTGACCGGCTCGGCGTCCCCGATCGAGTTCGTCGCGCGGCCCACCGACGACCCGCAGCGGCGCCGCCCCGACACCACGCTGGCCCGTGAACTCCTCGGCTGGACACCGCATGTGCCCTGGGAGGAGGGCATCAAGCAGACCATCGCCTACTTCGCCGCCCGTCCGTCGGCCCCGCCGGACCCGCGCGGCTGACGCCCGCGCCCCACCCACCAGCCACGGAGGCACCGCATGCGCGTCCTGGGAATCAACGCTCTCTTCCACGATCCGGCCGCCGCCCTGGTGGTGGACGGCCGGATCGTGGCGGCGGCGGAGGAGGAACGCTTCAGCCGACGCAAACACGGCAAACGGCCGGTGCCCTTCTCCGCGTGGGAACTGCCCGAGCAGGCCGCCCGCTGGTGCCTGGAGCAGGCCGGACTGGGCGCCGCCGACCTGGACGCCGTCGCCTACTCCTACGATCCCGAACTTGCGCTTCCCGCGGACCGGTTGGGCCTCGACGACCCGTGGGACGGGCTGCGCCAGGAGTACGCCCGGCAGGCGCCGGGGTTCCTGGCCGAGGCGCTGCCCGGTCTCGACCCGGAGAAGGTGCGCTTCGTCGCCCACCATGTCGCGCACGCCGCCTCCGCGGGCCAGGCTTCGCCCTATCCGGACTGCGCGGTGCTGGTGCTGGACGGCCGCGGCGAGTGCGGCTCCCATCTTTCCGGCCGCTATGTCAACCGGGAGTTGGAGGTGCTGTCCGCGCAGGCGCTGCCCGACTCACTCGGACTGTTCTACGAGGACCTCACCCAGCACCTCGGATTCCTGCGCAGCAGCGACGAGTTCAAAGTGATGGCGCTGGCCTCCTACGGCAGTCCGCGCTTCCTCGACGCGCTGCGCCCGTACGTCCGCGCGGACGGCGACGGCGGCTTCCGGGCCCGGCCCGTGCCCTGGGCGTCGCTGGCGCCGGCCCGGACGGCGGGCGGCGGCTGGACCCGCGACCACGCCGACCTGGCCGCCAGTGCCCAGGCCTGTCTGGAGGAGGTCCTGCTGCACCTGGTGCGCTCGCTGTACGAGCGGACCGGGCAGGACGTGCTGACGCTGGCGGGCGGGGTGGCGCTCAACTGTGTCGCCAACTCCGTGCTGTACCGGGAGGGTCCGTTCCGTACGGTCTGGGTACAGCCGGCGGCCGGGGACGCGGGCACCGCGCTCGGCGCCGCCCTGCACCTCGCCCACCAGAAGGAGACGGTGGAACCGATGCCGACGGCCGCGCTCGGGCGGGGCTGGAGCGACGACGAACTGCGGGCGTGGCTGGAGCGGGCGGCCGTGCCGTACGAGGAGCCGGACGACATCGCGGAGACGGTGGCGGCCGAGCTGGCCAGGGACGGCATCGTGGCCTGGTTCCAGGGGCGCAGCGAGTACGGCCCCCGGGCGCTCGGGCACCGCTCGCTGCTCGCCCACCCGGGCCACGCGGCCAACCTGGAGCGGCTCAACGCCGTGAAGGGGCGGGAGGAGTTCCGGCCGGTGGCCCCGATGGTGCTGACCGAGCGGGCCGCCGAGCTGTTCGACGGGCCGTTGCCGAGCCCGTACATGCTGTTCGTGCACGACGTCGCCGAGGAGTGGCGGGCGCGCATCCCCGCGGTCGTGCACGTGGACGGCACGGCCCGGATCCAGACGGTGGACCGGTCCGCGGAGCCGCTGGTGGCGAGGATGATCGACGGGTTCGAGGCCCGGACGGGACTGCCCGTGGTCGTCAACACCAGCCTGAACACCGCGGGCCGTCCGATGGTCGACGATCCGCGCGACGCCCTGGAGTGCTTCGGCTCGGCGCCCGTCGACCTGCTCGCGCTGGGGCCGTTCGCGGTGCGCCGCCGGGAGGTCTTCGCATGAGCGCGCCCGCCTACAGCGTGGTCGTCCCGACCATCGGCCGGGCCTGTCTCGCCGACTGCCTGCGGGCGCTCGACGCGGCCACCGGCCACCCGCCCGAGGAGGTCGTCGTGGTCGACGACCGCCCCGACCCCGCCGCGCCGCTGCCGCTCGGCGCGGCGGGCACCCTGCGCGACCGGGTCCGCGTCCTGCGCACCGGCGGGCGGGGCCCGGCGGCCGCCCGCAACGCGGGCTGGCGGACGGTCGGCACGCCGTGGACGGTCTTCCTCGACGACGACGTGCAGGTGCTGCCCGACTGGTCCCGCCGGCTGGCCGCCGATCTCGACGGGGCCGGACCGGCCACCGGCGGGGTCCAGGGGCGGCTGACCGTGCCGCTGCCCGACGGGCGCAGGCCCACCGACTGGGAACGCGGCACGGCGGGGCTGGAGAACGCGGCCTGGGCGACGGCCGACATGGCGTACCGGACCCAGGCGCTGAGCGCGGTCGGCGGTTTCGACGAGCGGTTCCGGCGGGCCTTCCGTGAGGACGCCGACCTGGCGCTGCGGATCCAGGAGGCGGGGTGGGCGCTGCGCCGCGGGCAGCGCGTCACCCGCCACCCGGTGCGGGCGGCGGGCCCCTGGGTGTCGGTGCGGGCGCAGCGCGGCAACGCGGACGACGCCCTCATGAACCGGCTGCACGGCGCCGACTGGTGGGACCGGGCCCGGGCGCCCCGCGGACGGCTGCCCCGGCACGCGCTCGTGACGGCCACGGCCCTGGCCGCGGTCGTGCTCGCGCTGGCCGGCCGGCGCCGGGCCGCGGCCGTCGCCGGGGCCCTGTGGGCGGCCGGCACCGCCGAGTTCGCCCTCGCCCGCGTCCTGCCCGGCCCGCGTACGGCGCGGGAGACCGCGACGATGGCCGCGACCAGTGTGCTCATCCCACCGCTCGCGGTCCGTCACTGGCTCACCGGTCTGGTCCGCCACCGCCGCGCCGCCCCCCTGCGCCCCCGTCCCGCGGCGGCCACCGACCTCACCCCCTCACGGAGCGCCCCATGAACCCCGGCCGCTCCGCCCGCCCCGTCACCGCCGTCCTCTTCGACCGGGACGGCACCCTGGTCGTGGACGTCCCCTACAACGGCGACCCCGACCGGGTGCGGCTGTTGCCCGGCGCCCGGCAGGCCCTGGAGCTGGTGCGCGGTGCCGGCCTCGCCACCGGGGTGGTCAGCAACCAGTCCGGCATCGGGCGGGGACTGGTCAGCCACGCCGACGTCCGGCGCGTCAACGCCCGGACCGACGTCCTGCTGGGCGGGGTCGACGTCTGGCTCTACTGCCCGCATCCGCCCGAGGCCGGCTGCGACTGCCGCAAGCCCCGGCCGGGGCTGGTGCTGCGGGCGGCGCGGCTGCTCGGCCGGGTGCCCGGCGAGTGCGCGGTGGTCGGCGACATCGGCGCCGACGTGGCCGCCGCCCGGTCCGCCGGGGCCCGCGGCGTGCTGGTCCCGAACCCGGCCACCCGGCCCGAGGAGATCGCCGGGGCCCCGGAGTCCGCGCCCGACCTGCTCACCGCCGTCCGGACACTGCTGGACGGTGATCGCCCGTGAAGGCACTGGTGGTACGCCTGGACAGCTTCGGCGACGTCCTGCTCGCCGGGCCCGCCGTCCGCGCCGTGGCCGGGCACTGCTCCCATGTCGCCATGCTCTGCGGCCCGCGCGGCGAACCGGCCGCCCGGCTGCTGCCCGGCGTCGACGAGGTCCTGGTGTGGGAGGCGCCCTGGGAGGGCTTCGACCCGCCCTCGGTCGCGGACGCGGACGTGGCCGGTCTGCTCGGACGGCTGCGGGCCGCCGCGTTCGACGTCGCCCTCGTGCTGACCTCCTTCCACCAGAGCCCGCTGCCCACCGCGCTGCTGCTGCGGCTGGCGGGGGTCGGCCGGATCGGCGCCGACAGCGTCGACCACGCCGGGCGGCTGCTCGACGTACGGCACCGGCGGCGCCCGGGCCGGCACGAAGCCGAGGCCGCGCTGGACACCGCCGCCGCCCTGGGGTTCCTGCCCAGGTCCGGCGACGACGGACGGCTGCGCGTACTGCCGCCCCCGGACACCGTGGCGCTCACCGGGCGCGGCCCCTACGTCGTCGTCCATCCCGGCGCCAGCGCACCGGCCCGTGCCTGGGGTGCCGACCGGTGCGCCGCGGCCGTCGAACTGCTCGCCGACGCCGGGCACCGGGTCGTCGTCACCGGTGGCCCCGGTGAGACGGAGCTGACCCGGTCGGTGAGCGGGGACGCCGGGATCGACCTCGGCGGCCGCACCGACCCCCGTGTGCTGGCGGGCGTGCTGCGGCTGGCCGACGTGGTGGTGTGCGGCAACACCGGTCCGGCGCACCTGGCGGCGGCCGTCGGTACGCCGGTGGTGTCGCTGTTCGCCCCGGTGGTGCCGGCCGAGCGGTGGGCGCCGTACGGGGTGCCGTGCGTGCTGCTCGGCAACCAGCGCGCCCCCTGCGCGGACACCCGGGCCCGGGACTGTCCCGTTCCCGGCCACCCCTGCCTGGCCGAGGTGTCGGCCGAGGACGTGGTCGGCGCGGTGCAGAAGCTTCTCTGACGGCGTGTGAGCAGGTGGGAGACGATGAACGTCCTGGTATGGCATGTGCACGGTTCGTGGCTGACGTCGTTCGTGCAGGGCCCGTACACCTTCCTGGTGCCGGTGACCCCGGACCGCGGGCCGGACGGGCTCGGCCGGGCCCGTACCTGGCGGTGGCCCGCGTCGGTGCGCGAGGTGACGCCCGACCGGCTGCGGGAGGCCGACATCGACCTGATGGTGCTGCAACGGCCCCATGAACTGGAACTCGCCCGGCAGTGGACCGGCCGGCGGCCCGGCATCGACGTGCCGGCCGTGTACGTGGAGCACAACAGCCCGCACGGGACTCCCGACGGCACCCGGCACCCGCTGGCCGGCCGCGACGACATCACCGTCGTGCACGTCACCCACTTCAACCGTCTGATGTGGGACAACGGGCGGGCGCCCACCGCGGTCGTCGAGCACGGCGTCATCGACCCCGGGCACCTGTGGACCGGCACCGAGCCACGGGCCGCGGTCGTCGTCAACGACCCGGTGCGCCGGGGCCGTACGACCGGAACCGACCTGCTGCCCCGGTTCGCCGAGTGGGCGCCGCTGGACGTCTTCGGGATGCGCACCGCGGCGCTCCCCGCCCACCTGGGCCTGCCGCCGGACCGCTGCCGGTGCCGCGACCTGCCCCAGGGCGAACTGCATCCGGCGATGGCCCGGTGCCGTGTGTACGTCCACCCGGTGCGCTGGACGTCGCTCGGGCTGTCCCTGCTGGAGGCGATGTTCCTCGGGATGCCGGTGGTGGCGCTGGCCACCACCGAGGTCCGCGAGGCCGTGCCGGAGGGCGCCGGGGTCGTCTCCAACCGCTTCGACGTCCTGGAGTACGCCGTGCGCGGCTTCCTCGCGGATCCGGCGTACGCCAGGCAGACGGGGGAGGCCGCCAGGGCCGCGGTACAGGCCCGCTACGGAGAAAGACGTTTCCGGGACGACTGGGAGCGCCTGATCAAGGAGGTCACCCGATGAGCCACAGCCACCCCTCGGCCGGCCGCGTCGCCATGGTCTCTGAGCACGCCAGCCCGCTGGCCGAGCTCGGCGGGCCGGACGCGGGCGGCCAGAACGTGTACGTCGCGCAGGTCGCCGCGGTGCTCGCCCGCCGCGGTCACGAGGTGACCGTGTACACACGGCGCGACGGGCCGCGGCTGCCGGACCGGGTCGTGACACCCGACGGCGTACAGGTGGTCCATGTGCCGGCCGGTCCGGCGGCACCCATACCGAAGGACGAACTGCTCCCGTACATGCCGGAGTTCGGGGAACGACTGGCCCGGGAGTGGGCGGTCGCGACACCCGACGTGGTGCACGCGCACTTCTGGATGTCCGGCATGGCGGCACTGGCCGGTGCCCGCGCCCTGGGTCTGCCCGTGGTGCAGACGTACCACGCTCTCGGCACGGTCAAGCGGCGTCATCAGGGCGCCGCCGACACCAGCCCGGCCGAGCGCGTCGGGATCGAGCGGGCCGTGGGCCGTGAGTGCGCGGCGATCGTCGCGACCTGCCGGGACGAGGTGGCCGAGCTGAAGGCCATGGGGCTGGCCACGGACCACGTCTCGATCGTGCCCTGCGGGGTGGACCCGGTGCGGTTCTCCCCCGTCCCGGGTCTGCGCCGCTCGCGGCCCGGTCCCCGGCGGCTCCTGACGGTCGGCCGGCTCGTCCCCCGCAAGGGCTTCGACCGAGCGATCCGCGCCCTGGCCGAGGTCCCCGACGCCCGGCTGCTGATCGCCGGCGGACCGGAACCGGCGCTGCTGGTCGCGGAACCGGAGGCGGAGCGGCTGTGGGCGGTCGCCGACGAGTACGGGGTCGCCGACCGGGTGGACCTGCTCGGCGGGGTGGGCCGGGAGCACATGCCCCAGCTCATGTCCAGCGCGGACCTGGTGCTCTCGCTGCCGCGTTACGAGCCGTTCGGCATCGTCCCCGTCGAGGCCATGGCGTGCCGCACCCCCGTCGTGGCCACCGCCGTCGGCGGACAGCTGGACACCGTGGTGGACGGCGTGACCGGCCTGCTGGTGCCGTCCGAGGACGACCACGACACCGCCGCCACGATCCGCGGTCTGCTCGACGACCCGAGGCGGCTCGACGCGTACGGCGCCGCCGGCCGGCACCGGGTCCTCGACCACTACACCTGGGACCGGGTGGCCGACGGCCTGACCGCGGTCTACAGCGCGGTCTCCAGTGTTCCCTCCCTGTCGGGGGTGGTCCGATGAAGCTCGTCACCGACCTCACGCACTGCGACGACCTGATGAAGGCCCTGCAGGGCTTCCGCGCCGACGCTCCGCTCGTCGAGCGGTGGGGCACCGAGCTGGCCGAGCGGCTGAGCGGCGGTGCCCGGCTGCTGGTCGCCGGCAACGGCGGCAGCGCCGCCCAGGCCCAGCACCTGACCGCCGAACTGGTGGGCCGCTACCGGGAGGACCGGCCGCCGTTCTCGGCGCTCGCCCTGCACGCGGACACCTCGTCCACGACCGCCATCGCCAACGACTACGGCGTCCAGGAGATCTTCGCCCGTCAGGTGGCCGCACACGGCCGCGCGGGGGACGTCCTGATGCTGCTGTCGACCAGTGGCGCCAGCGCGAACCTGCTGGTCGCCGCGGCCGAGGCGCACGGCCTCGGGCTGTCCGTGTGGGCGGCCACGGGACCCGCACCCAATCCGTTGCAGGCCTGCGCGGACGAGGCGCTGGCCGTGACGGCGGCGACCGGCGCGACCGTCCAGGAACTGCACCTGGTGGCCGTCCACATGCTCTGCGAGGCCTTCGACCGGGCCGTGGCGCGGCGACCGGCCGGGCGACGCTGGTCGGCCGCCCGGAAGGAGCGCGCATGACCGGCCCGGCCCCGCTGCTCGTGGTCGGCGACGCGCTGCTCGACCACGACCTGAGCGGAAAGGCGGAGCGGCTCGCCCCCGACGCGCCGGTGCCCGTGGTCGGCGGTGTCCGGCGCACCACCCGCCCCGGCGGCGCGGCCCTGGCCGCGTGGCTGGCCGCCGCCGACGGCCGTGACGTCACGCTGGTCACCGCGCTGGGCCGGGACCCGGCCAGCGAGCGGCTGTGCGAACTGCTCGCGGGCCGGGTGCGCGTCGTCGGGCTGCCCCTGCGGGGAACGCTGTCCAGCAAGACCCGGGTGCTCGCCGAGGGACGGCCGATGCTGCGGCTGGACGACGGTGAGGGACGCGCCGGGGAGGCCACCGAGGAGGCGCGCCGTGCGGTCGCCGGCGCGGGTGCGGTGCTCGTCGCCGACTACGGCCGCGGGAGCGCCGACGCGCTGCGCGAGGCAGTGGCCGAGGCCGCCGGGCGGGCCCCCGTGGTGTGGGACCCGCATCCCCGCGGCGGCGTGCCGGTGCCCGGGGTGCGCATGGTGACGCCGTCGGCGGCCGAGGCCCGCGCCTTCGCCGCCCGGTTCGGTGCCGGCGCCGGCGAGGAGCCGGACGACCCGGCCGGACTGCGCGGCGCCGCACGGGACGCCGGCGCCCTCGTGGACGCCTGGCGGGCGGCCTCCGTCGTGGTGACGCTGGGCGGGCGCGGGGCGCTGCTGTCCCACGGCGGCACACCGCTGATGGTGCCCTCGCCGGTGACCGCCGAGGGGGACGCGTGCGGCGCCGGGGACCGGTTCGCGGCGGCGGCCGCGGGGGCGCTGGCCGACGGCGACCTCACGGAGACCGCGGTCCGCGCGGCCGTGCACGCGGCCACCCGGTTCGTGGCCGAAGGGGGTGTACGGTCCCTCGGCCCCGGTACCGGTACCGGCTCCGGGGCCGCGCCGGAGCCCGCGGGCGGTCCGACGGACGACGCGCTGCGCACCGCGGCGCGGGTCCGTGCGGCCGGTGGCACCGTGGTCGCCGCGGGCGGCTGCTTCGACCTGCTGCACGCCGGGCACGTCGCGCTCCTCCAGGCCGCGCGCCGCAGTGGCGACTGCCTGATCGTGTGCGTCAACTCGGACGCGTCCGTGCGGCGCCGCAAGGGCCGGGGACGGCCCCTGGTGAACGTCGCGGACCGCATCCGGGTGCTGCGGGCGCTGGAGTGCGTCGACGGGGTCGCCGTCTTCGAGGAGGACACGCCGGAGCAGTTGCTCGGCGAACTGCGCCCGCACATCTGGGCCAAGGGCGGTGACTACGCGATGGCCCCGCTGCCGGAGGCGCCGCTGGTGGCGAGCTGGGGCGGGCAGGTCGTCCTCTTCCCCTACCTCGACGGCCGTTCCACCACCGGTATCGCGGCCCGCGCCACCCTCAGGGGGTGACGGTGACCGCCGCCCCCGACGCGCCCCGCCTGCTGGTGCTGCGGGCGCTGGGACTCGGTGACCTGCTCACCGGTGTCCCGGCGCTGCGCGGCATCCGCCGGGCGCACCCCGGGCACCACCTCGTGCTCGCCCTGCCCCCCGCCCTCACCGAGGCGGCCCTGGCGACCGGCGCCGTCGACGCGGTGCTGCCCGCCGAGGCCCCGGGCCGGGCCGTGCCGTCCCTGGCACACTGGCCGGGACCGCCCCCGCGGCTGGCGGTCGACCTGCACGGCAACGGCCCCGAGAGCCGCGACGCCCTGGCCGCCCTGCGGCCGCACCGGCTGCTCGCCCACGCCGATCCGGGCCGGCCGCCGCTGTGGCGTGCGGACGAGCACGAGCGCGAGCGGTGGTGCCGTTTTCTCGGCTCGTACGGCATCGCCGCCGACCCGTCCGACGTGCGTCTCCCGCCGCCGACGGCCCCCTCTCCCGCTCCGGGCGCGGTCGTGGTGCACCCCGGTGCGGACGCGGCCGCCCGCCGCTGGCCCGCCGGGCGGTTCGCCGAGGTGGCCCGGCGGCTGCGGGCGGCCGGTCACCGGGTGGTGGTCACGGGCGGGCCCGGCGAGGAGGCGCTGGTACGGGCGGTCGCCGGACCGGCCGGTGTCCCCGGGCGGGACGTTCTGGGCGGCGGACTGCCTTTCGGGGCGCTGTCGTCCTTGGTCGCCGGGTCCGCGCTGGTGATCAGCGGCGACACGGGCCTCGCCCATCTGGCGGTCGCGCACGCCACACCGTCCGTGACGCTCTTCGGACCGGTCTCCCCCGGGCTGTGGGGCCCGCCGCCCGTGCCGCGCCATGTGGCGCTGTGGCACCCGGGCCCGCCGGGTGACCCGCACGGCACGGCCCCCGACCCCCGCCTGCTGCTGATCCGGCCCCCGGAGGTCGTCACCGCGGCCCTCGCACTGCTGCCGTCCCGCCCTGTCCCGCCGCGGAGTTGACGCCCGCCACCCGTGTCCGGCCGCCCCGCCGAGGAGTTGACGCCGTGTCCGACGGCCGGGTCGCCGCGCACACCCGTGGCGCCTGCGGTGGGCTGCCGCAGGCGCCACGGGTGGTCGTCACCGGTCGTCACCGGGAGCGCGTCACTTGGTGCCGCCGCCCCCACTGCCGAAGGATCCGCTGGACCCGGGATTCCAGCGGGGCCGGGTCTGGTCGCTGCTGGGGCGGCTGGAGGCGTTGCCGAGCTGGTGCGGGGTGAGGCGGTCGTCGTCGCCCGACGCCCGGGGCACCTCGTTCGGCTCGCGCATGGCACGCTCCTCGCGCACCGGTCCCGTGGGGGGCAGCGTCGGCTGCTCCTCGCGCCGGGGCGTCGGGGACTCCCGCCCGCGTACCCGGATGCCCAGGCGCACGGCCGCCACCAACGCGGCTGTGATGAGCACACCGCAGACGACGATCACTATCGCCCCCGCCACCGATCCGGCGGCGGCCAACTGCTCATGTGTCGTATGCATGGGCGGCGAGTACCCCGCGCCCGGCGTCGAATGCCCCTCGGATGAGGCGTGGCGGACCCGGCATCGTCCCGGGTGACGGTAGCGTCGCCACGATCGGACAAAAGCCGTCTGTCCGTCATGTCGGCCGGTGCGACGCGGTCGCGTGTCGGCCGGTGGCGCGGTGGACACCCCGTGTGCTCGGGCCGGTGCCGGTTTCCCCGGACGACCGGCCGGGCACCCGCGAGGCGCTTTTCGCGCTCGGCCCGGCTGAGGAGGACCATGACCGAACTGTCGCAGCACGTCGACGAGGAGCCGTCCCCTCCCGCCGCCCCGGCACCCCTGGGGCGGCGACTGCTGAGCTGGGCCACCACGACCGACCACAAGGTGATCGGCCGGCTCTACATGGTGACCGCGTTCTGCTTCTTCCTGTTCGCAGGTTTGCTGGCGCTCGGCATGCGCGCCGAACTGGCCCGCCCCGGACTCCAGTTCCTCAGCAACGAGACCTACAACCAGTTCGTCACCATCCACGGCACGATCATGATGCTGCTCTTCGCGACCCCGATGTTCGCCGGGTTCACGAACGCCGTCATGCCGCTCCAGATCGGCGCCCCCGACCTGGCGTTCCCCCGGCTCAACGCGCTGTCGTACTGGATGTACCTGTTCGGGGGCCTGATCGTGGTCTCCGGGTTCCTGGTGCCCGGTGGCGCGGCGGCGTTCGGCTGGTTCGCCTACGCGCCGCTGAACAGCGCGTACTACACCCCCGGCGCCGGCGGTGACCTGTGGACGATGGGGCTGGTGGTCTCGGGTGTGTCCACGACGCTGAGCGCGGTGAACTTCCTCGCCACCATCATGTGCCTGCGCGCTCCGGGCATGACGATGTTCCGGATGCCGATGTTCACCTGGAACGTGCTGTTCACGTCCATCCTGGTGCTGCCCGCCTTCCCGGTGCTGACGGCCGCGCTGCTCGCCCTGGAGTGCGACCGGAAGTTCGGCTCGCACGTCTTCGACGCGCACAACGGCGGGGCGCTGCTGTGGCAGCACCTGTTCTGGTTCTTCGGCCATCCCGAGGTGTACATCGTGGCGTTGCCGTTCTTCGGCATCATCACCGAGATCATTCCGGTGTTCTCCCGCAAGCCGGTGTTCGGGTACCTGCCGATGATCGGGGCCACGACCTCCATCACCATGCTGTCCGCGGTCGTGTGGGCGCACCACATGTTCGCGACGGGGGCGGTGCTGCTGCCGTTCTTCTCCCTCATGTCGTTCCTGATCGCGGTGCCGACCGGGATCAAGTTCTTCGCGTGGATCGGGACGATGCGCGGGGGCTCGCTCTCCTTCGAGACACCGATGCTGTGGTCGATGGGCTTTCTGGTGACGTTCCTGCTGGGCGGGCTGACCGGGGTGCTCCTCGCGTCGCCGCCGATCGACTTCCACGTGACCGACTCCTACTTCGTCGTGGCGCACCTGCACTACGTGCTGTTCGGGACGGTGGTGTTCGCGATGTTCGCCGGGTTCTACTTCTGGTGGCCCAAGTTCACCGGGAAGATGCTCGACGAGCGCTGGGGCAAGGTGCACTTCTGGCTGCTCTTCCCGGGGTTCCAGCTGACGTTCCTGGTGCAGCACTGGCTCGGCGCTCAGGGCATGCCCCGCCGGTACGCCGACTACCTGCCTGCCGACGGGTTCACGCTGCTCAACACCCTCTCGTCGGCGGGTGCGTTCCTGCTGGGCGTCTCCACGCTGCCGTTCCTCTACAACGTCTGGCTCACCGCCCACAAGGGCAGGCAGGTCGATAAGGACGACCCGTGGGGGTTCGGCCGGGGCCTGGAGTGGGCGACGAGCTGCCCGCCGCCGCGGCACAACTTCGTGGCGCTGCCCAGGATCCGGTCGGAGTCGCCCGCCTTCGACCTGCACCACCCGGAGATCGTCCGCCAGGCGGAGAAGGAGGGCCTGCGGTGAAGGTCGAGGCCCTGCTCTTCGGCGGCGTGGCGGTCTTCTTCGGCGCCGCCGCCGCTCTGTACGCGGTGTGGTCGCACGCCGACCCGGCGGGGACGGCGGCGCTGATCGTGGCGTTCGTGATGGCCGCCGTGGTCTCCTTCTTCTGCGCCACCCACTACGTGCGCCGCGGCCCGCGCGCCCAGGACCGTACCGACGCGGAGATCGCGGACTCCGCCGGGCCTCTGGAGTTCTTCCCGCCGCACAGCCCCTGGCCGATCGTCACCGCGCTCGGGTTCGCCGTCGCGGCGACCGGGGTGGTGTTCGGGCTGTGGCTGTTCCTCATCGGTTTCGGTGTTCTGGCTCGGGGTGTTGCCGGGCTGGTGTTCCAGTACGTGAACCGGGGGACGGAGCAGGAGGAGTGAGCGGCCGTCGGGGGGCGCCCGGCCGGAACCGCGTCACCGGCCGGTGGCCCTCCTCGTAGCCGCCGGCGAGGTTCTGCCGTACCTGCCCGGTCTCCTCGCCCTCGGCCAGCCGTTCCTGTTCGGCGTGGAGCAGGGCGCGGCACAGCCCCCGCGTGACGAAGAAGGCCAGGACCGGGGCCACGATCAGGGAGATCCGGAAGATCCAGGTCAGCGCGTTCACGGAGATCCGGAACGTCTGCGCCGCCACGTCGTTGCCGCCGGCGAGGACGAGCACGCCGTAGAAGGTGACGCCGGCCGCGCCGAGACCGGTGCGCACCGGCCGTTCCCGGGGCCGCTCGCTGAAGTGCTGCTCCTGCCGCCACTCCCCCGTCAGCCGCTGCTCGACGAAGGGGTAGGCGTACAGGACGGCGAACAGCAGCGCCGGCAGGACGACGGCCGGCAGCAGGACGTTCCACATCAGGGTGTGGCCGGCGACGTTCGTCTCCCAGGGCGGGACGAGCCGCAGCGAGCCTTCCAGGAAGCCGACGTACCAGTCCGGCTGGGAGCCGGTCGACGCCTGGTCGGGCCGGTAGGGGCCGTACACCCAGACCGGGTTGACCTGGGCGACGCCGGCCAGCGCCACCAGCAGCCCGGCGACGGTGAGGGACAGGCCGATCGAGGAGGCCGAGAACTGGGGGTACAGCGGTTTTCCGACGACGTTGGAGTTCTTGTGGCTGGGCCCCCGCCACTGGGTGTGCTTCAGGTGGAAGACGAGGATCAGGTGGACGGTGACCAGGGCGGTCAGCGCGCCCGGCAGCAGCAGGATGTGCAGGCTGTACAGCCGGGGGATGATGTCGTGACCGGGGAACTCGGAGCCGAAGACGAACATGCCCACGTACGTGCCGACGATCGGGATCGACTGCATGATGCCCTGGGCGATCCGCAGCCCGGTGCCGGAGAGCAGGTCGTCCGGGAGGGAGTAGCCGGCGAACCCCTCGGCCAGGGCGAGCGCGAACAGCGTGACGCCGATGGCCCAGTTCAGCTCGCGGGGCCTGCGGAAGGCGCCGGTGAAGAAGATCCGCAGCAGGTGCACGCCGATCGCGGCGACGAACACCAGCGCGGCCCAGTGGTGGGCCTGCCGCATCAGCAGGCCCCCGCGGACGTCGAAGCTGATGTGCAGGGTGGAGTCGAAGGCCCCCGAGACGAGCTGTCCACGCAGCGGGACGTAGGGGCCCTGGTACACGACCTCCCGCATCTCCGGCTCGAAGAAGAAGGTCAGCCACACGCCGGTGAACACCAGGACGATCAGGCTGTAGAGGGCGATCTCGCCGAGCAGGAACGACCAGTGGTCGGGGAACGCCTTGCGCAGCAGCTGCCCCGCCCCGTCGTGGACGGGCAGCCGGGCGTCGACCGCCTCCGCGAACCGCTCTCCCGTCCCGCCTCGCCCAGGCTCCACCCGACGCTCCTCCCGACGGCTGCCGCCGCGCTCGCCTCATCCCTTGCCCGGCACGGGCCCGGGGCGGGTACCCGGCCGGCGGGAAACACTCGCGCGGCCGGGCGGCGGCACCCGATCGGCTGAGGACCTCAGCGCCTCAGGTGTTGGGACGGGCCGCGCTGATGTCGCCGAGGGCGGACGTCTCGTCGCGTTCGATCGCCAGGTCGCCGAGGGCGAGGATGCCCACGGGGCGGTCCCCGTCGACGACCGGGAGGCGCCGTACGGCGTGCTCGCGCATCAGCCGGACGGCCCGGTCCAGGCTGTCGTCCGGGGTGACGGTGACCAGGTCGGTGCTGGCCGCCTGCATGATCGTCGTCTCGTCCGGGTCGGCGCCCTCGGCGAAGGCCCGCACCACCAGGTCGCGGTCGCTCACCAGGCAGCGCAGGTGCCCTTCCTCGGTGACCAGGACCGCGCCGACGTCCTCGTCCCGCATCACCCGGGCCACGGAGGCGACCGAGGCCTGCGGTTCGACGGTCACCAGGTCGCTGGTCATGATGTCGCGTACGTGCTGGGCCATGACCGGCCCCCTTCTCACTGCTCGACGGTGTCTGTCGGCGACCGGGTACCCAGGGCCCGGGATCCCTCCCCGGAGGGCGGCGGGTTCAGGGAGTAGACGTGGAAGGCCCGTCCGATGACGGGCTGGGCGACGTTGCGCACCGTGACCCCGCCGTCGGTCATGCCGTGTTCGGCGCCGGCGTGCGCGTGTCCGTGGACGGCGAGATCGGCGCCCGCCGTGTCGATGGCCTCCGCGAGCAGGTAGCTGCCGAGGAACGGATAGATCTCCAGGGGTTCGCCGGCCAGGGTGTCCGGCACGGGGGCGAAGTGGGTGAGCGCGATGCGTACGTCGCAGTCGCGCCCGCGCAGCTCTTCGAGGGCCGTGCGCAGTCCGTCGGCGCGCCGGCGCGAGTACCGTACGAACTCCCTCATCACCGGCTCGCCGAACTCCCCGGCGCACCGTCCGACGAACCCGCCGCCGAACCCCTTGGTGCCGGCCACGCCGATGCGCAGTCCGCCGTGGGTCACGACGGTGGCCTCGCCCTCCAGGACGTGCGCGCCGGCGTCCCGCAGGATGGCCGTGATCTCGTCGGGGTGGTCGCCGTGGTGGTCGTGGTTGCCGAGCACCGCGACCACCGGGACGCCCAGGTCCTTGATCTCCCGGGCGACCACCCGCGCCTCCTCGGGTGTGCCGTGCCGGGTGAGGTCCCCGGCGAGCAGGAGCACGTCGGCGCACTCGGGCAGGGTGTCGAAGGCCGGGCGGAGGGTGCCCTGGCTGTCGGGGCCCATGTGGATGTCCCCGACGGCGGCGACCCGGGTCATGTCAGCTCCTCGGCGTGGTCGGGCGGGGTGGTCTCCGCGACGACGATGTCGCAGTGCACCGGCACGTCGGCGAGTTCCTCACGGGCGACGCGGAGGATGTCCTCGCGACAGCCGGCCGAGGGGACCGTCCCCGTCAGCAGGACCGTGTCGCCGCGGATCTCGGCGCGTACCCCGAGCTCACCGCAGTGTCCCTCGGCCAGCCGTTCGGCGACGTGGGCGACGCGGTAGTGCAGGTTCATCACTGCTCCGGTTCGGGGTCGACGACGTTCAGGCGTTCCAGGAGGTAGAGGAAGGCGGCGGGCATCGGCTCGTCCCCGCAGCGGCGCCGCACCTCCCGCCAGTCGACCTTCTCGCGCAGCGAGCGGGCCACCGGCAGTACGGCGCCGAAGTCGCAGTGGTGCTCGGAGAAGGCGGTGCTCAGGCTGACCAGCAGGTCGGTCGCCGAGAGGACCGGCATGTGCACCGAGTCGACGGAGAGTTCCTCGGCGCGGGCCAGCAGGTCGACGGTGACCGGCTGGCGGGCCAGTTCGAAGATGAGGTCCACGTCCTGGTCGAGACAGACGGTCTTCAGCAGCCAGTCCTCCGGCGGCACCCGCACGGTCAGCCCGGCCTCGCGCAGTGATCCGGCCACCGCCTCGGCGTCCTCGGGCAGCACGCAGAAGTCGGTGTCGTGCTGGAGCGTGCCGGTGCCGCCGTGGGCGTACACCGCGACGCTGCCGGCCAGGGCGAACTTGTGGCCCGCGCGTTTCAGGATGGCGCCGACCTGTTTGGTGGCCTCCAGGATGGCCTGGCTGCGGTCGGGCGGCAGCCTGCGCGCCGCGGGCGACCCGGGATCCGGGGCGGCGAGGCGGAGGTCGGGCGCACCCTGGGCGTCTGTCATGGACGGCTCCCTTCGCGCGCCGCGGTGCGCAGGCAGCGCCGCAGTTCCTCGGCGTAGGGCACGGCGACACCGGCGGCGATCACCGCGGCGAGCGCGGCCAGGTACGCGGCGGGCAGCGGCCGCTCCTTGGGGAGCAGCCGCCAGTCGTCGGGGTGCGGTCCGCCCCGCAGGGCCCTGCGGACCTGGTCGGCGTGGAGACAGGCGGTGAACGACAGGGCGGTGAGCGGCAGCACCTCCAGGAAGCTGTGGATGTGCTGCTCGAGTGGCCGGACCTCGCGGTCGCCGACGGCGAGGGACACGTCGTAGACGGCGGTGGCGCCGTGGGCGAGGGCCGCGCCGCCCATGACGGTGAGCACCAGGGGGTTGACCCGGGCGAGCAGGCCGATGAGCACCGGCACCCCGGCCTCGGTCATCATCAGCGCGTGGACCGCGGACTCCTTGGCGCCGCTGGTGTGCTCGATGCCGGTCCGCCGGTGCATCCACCAGTCGGCGAGGCCGGGCAGCACCCACAACGGCAGGACGCCGTACAGGAGGAACCGCCTACTGGCGTCCTCCGCGTCGGTGGAGCGGAGCGGGATCCGCAGGTCGGCGGAGCGCCGCCAGTTCTGCCAGGCCTTCCGGGGCAGCAGGCGCAGTGCCATGTGAACCTCCGTGAGGTCGGTCTTCGGGGACCCGCATCCCCGGTACCCCGCCTGATCCGTGCGACACGCCATGCACAACCCGGTGGTCATCGGGTACTCGGCGGCGGACCCCACAAGCACACATGGTTCAGGAGAGACGATGGCGGCCTTCGGATACTTCCTCTCGTGCGAGGAGCACACCCCGGCGGAACTCGTCGAGCAGGCGCGGATGGCCGAGCAGGCCGGTTTTGAATCGCTGTGGATTTCGGACCACTACCACCCCTGGCACGACGGTCAGGGGCAGAGCCCGTTCGTCTGGTCGGTGATCGGCGCGCTGTCGCAGGCGGTGTCGCTGCCCGTGGAGACGGCGGTGACCTGCCCGCTGATCCGCACCCACCCCGCCGTGATCGCCCAGGCCGCCGCGACCAGCGCGGTGCAGTTGGGCGGCCGGTTCCGGCTGGGCGTGGGCACCGGTGAGGCGCTGAACGAGCACATCCTCGGCACGGTCTGGCCCGAGGCTCCGGTGCGGCTCGAGATGCTGGAGGAGGCCCTGCTGATCATCCGGCGGCTGTTCACCGGGGAGCAGGTCAGTCACCACGGCAGGCACTACACGGTGGAGAACGCCCGGCTGTACACGGTGCCGGACCAGCCGGTGCCGATCGACGTGTCGGCGTTCGGTCCGCAGGCCGCCGAGGTGGCCGCGCGGATCGGCGACGGGCTGATCACGATGATGCCCGACGAGTCGCTGGTGGAGCGGTTCCGTCGCGGGGGCGGCGGCACCAGTCCGGTGTACGGCGGGATGAAGGTGTGCTGGGGCACCGACCGGCAGGAGGCGGTGCGCACCGCGCACCGGCTGTGGGCCAACGAGCAGCTGCCCGGCGAGCTTCCGCAGGTCCTGCCGACCCCGCGCCACTTCGAGCAGGCCATGGACCTGGTCACCGAGGAGCGGGTGGCCGGCTCCGTGCCGTGCGGCGACGATCCGGACGAACACGTCAAGGCGGTGTCCGCGTTCGTCGACGCGGGGTTCGACACCGTCTACGTCAACCAGATCGGCAAGGACCAGCAGGGCTTCTTCGACTTCTACCGCACCGAGGTGCTGCCTCGGCTGCGGAGCTGAAACGCATGAGGTAGGCGCAGGGGAAGGTGGTGAACGCCGTGCCCGGGACTTCGTCGAACGACGGCCGCGCGCTCGTCGTCATCGACATGATCAACACGTACGAGCACGAGGACGCGGAGCTGCTGCTGCCCGCCGCGGAGCAGGTGGTGCCCGTGCTGGCGGACCTGATCGGCCGGGCCCGGGAGGCGGGCGTGCCGGTGATCTACGTGAACGACAACTTCGGGCGCTGGCGTTCCCACCACGGCGAACTGGTCGAGACGGCGTTGTCCCGGCCGCACGCCGACCTGGTCGAGCCGATCCGTCCCGACGACGACTCGCTGTTCGTGGTGAAGGCCCGGCACTCCATCTTCTACGACACCCCGCTGGCCTATCTGCTGTGGGAACTGGGCGTCCGGACGGTGGTGCTCACCGGCCAGGTCACCGAGCAGTGCGTCCTGTACTCGGCGCTGGACGCGCACATCCGCCATCTGGAGGTCACGGTGCCGAAGGACGCCGTCGCCTCGATCCACCCGCACCTGGCGGAGGCCGCGCTGGACATGATGGAGCGCAACATGGGTGCCCGGATCGTCCTGGCGAAGGAAGTCGACTTCCTGGGTACCCGGGGGGCCGTACCGGAGGAGACACCACGTCAGCCCGGAGGTCGGCGATGAGCACACGTGTTCCCGGAGAGTCCTTGGAGGACCTGGTCACGGCCCTGCGGGCCGGGACCGACGCGGAGGTCCGTTTCGACACCGGGAGCCGGGGCGCCTACTCGACGGACGGTTCCAACTACCGGCAGGTCCCGCTCGGCGTGGTCGTGCCCCGCACCGTGGAGGCCGGTGCCCACGCGGTCGAGCTGTGCGCCCGCTTCGACGTGCCGGTGCTGTCGCGCGGCGGCGGCACCAGTCTCGCCGGCCAGACCACGAACGAGGCCGTGGTGATCGACTGGAGCAAGTACTGCAACGCGCTGGTCTCCGTCGACCCCGAGGCCCGTACCTGCGTGGTGGAGCCGGGCATCGTCCTGGACGACCTCAACCGGCGGCTGGCCGACCACAAGCTCAAGTTCGGCCCGAAGCCGTCGACGCACAGCCACTGCGCGCTCGGCGGCATGATCGGCAACAACTCGTGCGGGGCGTCCGCGCAGGCGTACGGCAAGACGGTCGACAACGTGCGCCGGCTGGAAGTGATGACGTACGACGGGCTGCGGATGTGGGTGGGGCCCACCTCCAAGGCCGAGCGGGCCCAGATCGCCGCCGAGGGCGGCCGGCGGGCCGAGCTGTACGACGGCCTCGACCGGCTCGTCACCGAGTACCTGGGGGACATCCGGCGCGGCTACCCGAAGATCCCGCGCCGGGTCTCCGGCTACAACCTCGACTCGCTGCTCCCGGAGAACGGCTTCGACGTGGCCAGGGCGCTGGTCGGCAGCGAGGGCACGCTGGTGACCGTCCTGCGCGCCGAACTGGAGCTGGTGCCGGTGCCCTCGTACGAGTCGCTGCTGGTGCTCGGCTACGACGACATCTGCCAGGCCGCCGACCATGTGCCGCAGATCCTCGAGCACTGCTCGCCCGGCCAGCTGGAGGCGCTGGACGGGCGGATGGCGCAGCTGATGCGCGAGGAGCACGCCTACCTGGAATCGCTGCGCCTGCTGCCGGAGGCGGACAGCTGGCTGCTGGTGCAGTTCACCGGGGACAGCCAGGAGGAGGTCGACACGCGGGCGCACGCCCTGCTGAAGTCGCTCGGCCGGTCGGAGAAGGACTCCTCGGTGGCCTTCTCCGACGACCCGCAGCGCGAGCAGAGGATGCTGAAGGCGCGGGAGGCCGGGCTCGGGGTGACCGCGCGGCCGCCGGACGGCCGGGAGACCTGGGAGGGCTGGGAGGACTCGGCGGTGCCGCCCGAGCGGCTCGGCGACTACTTGCGGGACCTGAAGAAACTGTTCGAGGAGTTCGACTACGACCACCCGTCGCTGTACGGGCACTTCGGGCAGGGGTGTGTACACACCCGGATCCCGTTCGAGCTGAAGACCGCCGAGGGCGTCGCGCACTTCCGGCGCTTCCTGGAACGGGCCGCCGACCTGGTGGCCTCCTACGACGGCTCGCTGTCGGGCGAGCACGGCGACGGACAGTCCCGGGGCGAGCTGCTGACCCGGATGTTCGGGGAGCGGCTGGTCGGTGCCTTCGGTGAGCTCAAGGCACTGTTCGACCCGGGCAACCGGATGAACCCCGGCAAGGTCGTCGACCCGAATCCGGTGGACGGCCAGCTGCGGCTCGGGGCCGCCTGGCGGCCGGACACCCACGAGACGCACTTCGGGTATCCGGAGGACGACCACTCCTTCACCCGGGCGGTGCTGCGCTGTGTCGGCATCGGCAACTGCCGGAGCCTGAAGGGCGACGTGATGTGCCCCTCGTACCGGGCCACCCGCGAGGAGGAGCACTCCACGCGCGGGCGGTCGCGGCTGCTGTTCGAGATGCTCGACGGGCATCCCGACTCGGCGGTCGAGGACGGCTGGCGGTCGACGGAGGTCCGGGACGCGCTGGATCTCTGTCTGGCCTGCAAGGGCTGCAAGTCGGACTGCCCGACCGGCGTCGACATGGCCACGTACAAAGCGGAGTTCCTCGCCCACCACTACGCGGGGCGCCCCCGCCCGGCCGCCCACTACTCGATGGGCTGGCTGCCCCTGTGGGCACGCCTGGCCGAACGCGCCCCCGGACTGGCGAACAGCGCGCTGCACGCGCCGCTGCTCGGCCGGGCGGGCAAGGCCCTCGCCGGGGTGGCCGGGCAGCGGCAGCCCCCGGTCTTCGCCGAGCGGTCCTTCGTGCGGTGGTGGCGCGCCCTCCGCACCGAGCAGCCGGATCCGGCCGACCCGGCGACCGTGGTCCTGTGGCCGGACACGTTCAGCAACCACTTCCACCCGTCGGTCGCGATGTCGGCGGTACGGGTCCTGGAGGACGCCGGGTTCCGGGTGGCCGTGCCCGAGGCACCGGTGTGCTGCGGCCTCACCTGGATCTCGACCGGTCAGCTGGCCGTGGCCAAGAAGGTGCTGCGCCGCTCCCTGCGGGTGCTGGCGCCCTACCTGGAGGCGGGCACCCCCGTCATCGGCCTGGAGCCGTCCTGCACGGCCGTGTTCCGCTCCGACGCCCCCGAGCTGCTGCCCGACGACGAGGACGTGCGGCGGCTCGCCGGCCAGACCCGCACCTTCGCCGAGCAGCTCGTCCACCACGCGCCCGACGGCTGGCAGCCGCCGTCCCTGACCCGGCAGGCGACCGTGCAGACCCACTGCCACCAGCACGCGATCATGAAGTTCGACGCCGACCGCGAACTGATGCGCCGAGCCCATCTGGACGCGGACGTCCTCGACGAGGGCTGCTGCGGTCTGGCCGGCAACTTCGGCTTCGAGCGCGGGCACCACGAAGTCTCCATGGCCGTCGGCGAGCTGGGGGTGCTGCCCGCGGTGCGCGGGGCCGCTCCCGACAGTCTGGTGCTGGCCGACGGGTTCAGCTGCCGTACCCAGATCGAGCAGGGCGGCACCGGACGCCGGGCCCTGCACCTGGCGGAGGCACTGGCCCTCGCCCTCGACGGCCCCGTGCCCAGTGACCGCCCCGAGCGGCTGGCCCGCAGGCCCGCCGAACCCTCCGGCACGGCCCGGTGGGCGACCACCGCCGTCGCCGGAACGCTCGCGGCCGCGGCCGCGTTCGGCACCGTACGCCAGGTGCGCCGCCCCTAGACACACGCAGGCACGCAGACGCACGCACGTCCACTTCAGGAAAGGTTGTCGAACATGTCGACGAAGGTCTCCGACTACATCCTCCAGCGGCTGCGCGAGTGGGACGTGGAACACGTCTTCGCCTACCCCGGCGACGGCATCAACGGCCTGCTCGCGGCCTGGGGACGCGCGGAGAACAAGCCCCGGTTCATCCAGTCCCGGCACGAGGAGATGTCCGCCTTCGAGGCCTGCGGGTACGCGAAGTTCTCCGGCAAGGTCGGCGTCTGCGCCGCCACCTCGGGCCCCGGCGCCATCCACCTCCTCAACGGCCTGTACGACGCCAAGCTGGACCACGTCCCCGTGGTGGCGATCGTCGGGCAGACCAACCGCAGCGCCATGGGCGGCTCCTACCAGCAGGAGATCGACCTGCTCAGCCTGTACAAGGACGTCGCCTCGGACTTCTGCGAGATGGTCACCGTCCCCGAGCAGCTCCCGAACGTCCTGGACCGGGCCATGCGCACGGCCATGGCGCGCCGCTCGGTGACCGCCCTGATCATCCCGGCGGACGTGCAGGAACTCGACTACTCGCCGCCCGAGCACGCCTTCAAGATGGTGCCGTCCAGCCTCGGCATGTCGCACTACGCGCCGGTGCCCGACGACGGCGACCTCCAGCGGGCCGCCGACGTGCTCAACTCCGGCGGCAAGACGGCCATCCTGATCGGGCAGGGCGCGCGCGGCGCCCGCACCGAGGTCAAGGAGGTCGCGGACCGGCTCGGGGCGGGGGTCGCGAAGGCGCTGCTCGGCAAGGACGCCCTCGACGACGACCTGCCCTACGTCACCGGCTCCATCGGGCTGCTCGGCACCCGGCCGTCGTACGAGATGATGCGTGACTGCGACACGCTGCTCGTCATCGGTTCGTCCTTCCCCTACACGCAGTTCCTGCCGGCCTTCGGGAATGCGCGGGCGGTGCAGATCGACATCGATCCGCACATGGTCGGGATGCGCTACCCCTTCGAGGTCAACCTCGTCGGGGACGCCGCCCGGACGCTGCGCAGGCTGCTGCCGCTGCTGGACCAGATGGAGGACAGGTCCTGGCGGGAGACGATCGAGAGCAACGTGCGGGACTGGTGGGAGGTGATGGACCGGCGGGCCGCCGTCTCGGCCGACCCGGTCAACCCCGAGTACGTCGCCCACGCCCTCGGCGAGCTGCTCCCGGACGACGTCATCCTCTCCGCCGACTCCGGTTCGGCCGCCAACTGGTACGCCCGGCACCTGAAGCTGGGCGGGGCGATGCGCGGCTCGCTGTCGGGGACGCTGGCGACGATGGGACCGGGCGTGCCGTACGCCATCGGTGCCAAGTTCGCCCACGGCGACCGGCCGGCCATCGCCCTGGTCGGGGACGGGGCGATGCAGATGAACGGCATGGCCGAGCTGATCACCGTCGCCAAGTACTGGCAGGACTGGGAGGACCCGCGGCTGATCGTCGCCGTCTTCAACAACCGGGACCTGAACCAGGTGACCTGGGAGATGCGGGCCATGGAGGGCGCCCCGCAGTTCCTGCCCTCGCAGTCCCTCCCGGACGTCGGGTACGCCGACTTCGCCCGCTCCCTGGGCCTGACCGGCATGCGGATCGAGGAGCCGGGCGGGGTGCGGGGGGCGTGGGAGGCCGCGCTCGCCGCCGACCGGCCGTGCGTGCTGGACTTCGTGACCGACCCGGCCGTACCGCCGATCCCGCCGCACGCCACCCTCGACCAGATCGAGGCGGCGGCCGCCGCCGTCCTCAAGGGCGACAGCGACCGGGTCGCGATGGTCCGCCAGGGCTTCAAGGCCAAGGTGCAGGAGTTCCTGCCGCACCGGCACGAAGCGGGCCGGAGGTGAGCGACCTTCCTGCCGTCGAGCGGGTGGACAGCGCCGTCTACACCGTGCCGACGGACGCCCCCGAGGCGGACGGGACCGCGGCCTGGGACAGCACCACGCTCGTCCTGGTCACCGTCCATTGCGGGCGCGTCACGGGGCTCGGGTACACCTACGCCCCGGCGGCGGCCGCGCGGGTCGTCGACGACCTGCTCGCCGGCGTGGTCACCGGCCTGCCCGCCCTGGACGTGCCGCGCGCCAACGAGGCCATGCAGCGTGCCGTGCGCAACGCCGGGCTGCCGGGGATCGCCGCCGAGGCGATCTCCGCGGTCGACATCGCCCTGTGGGACGCCAAGGCCCGGCTGCTCGGGCTCCCACTGGTGGCGCTGCTGGGCGCCGCCCGTGACGAGGTGCCGGTGTACGGCAGCGGCGGCTTCACCACGTACGACGCCGACCGGCAGGACCGGCAGCTGCGGGGCTGGGTGGACGGGGAGGGCATCCCCCGGGTCAAGATCAAGATCGGTGAGTCCTGGGGCAGCCACGAGACGCGCGACCTGACGCGGGTGGCCCGGGCCCGCGAGAGCATCGGCGACGCGGCCGAGCTGTACGTGGACGCCAACGGCGGCTACGACGTGAAGCAGGCCGTACGGGTGGCGGCGGCGCTGGACGGGGAGGGCGTGACCTGGTTCGAGGAGCCGGTCTCCTCCGACCGCCTCGACGCGCTCGCCGCCGTCCGCGGCCGGGTCATGGCCGACGTGACGGCCGGGGAGTACGGCTACACGCTGCCCTACTTCCGGCACATGCTCGCCGCCGGGGCCGTCGACTGCCTCCAGGCGGACGTCACCCGCTGCGGCGGGATCACCGTCTGGCTGCGGGTGGCGGCGCTGGCGCTGGGCCACGGCCTGGAGATCTCGGGGCACTGCGCACCCGCCGCCCACGCGCACGCGGCGGCCTCGGTGCCGAACCTGCGGCACCTGGAGTGGTTCCACGACCACGTCCGCATCGAACGGCTCCTCTTCGACGGCGCGCCGAGCCCACGGGGCGGCGCCCTGGTCCCGGGCCGGGACGGGTCCCCCGGCCTGGGCCTGACGCTCGACGCCGACCGGGCCCGCCCGTACCGCGTCGGCTGACGGAGGGCAGCGCACGCGGGCTCCCGATGTCCGCACGAACCGAAGGAAAGGACCATGTCGCACGTCGTCGTCATCACCGGAGCAAGCGCCGGTATCGGCCGGGCCACGGCCCGGCTCTTCGCCGAGCGCGGTGCTCGCATCGCGCTCGTGGCCCGGGGCCGGGCCGGCCTGGAGGCGACCGCCGAGGAGGTCACCGAACGCGGCGGCCACCCCCTGATCCAGCAGGCCGACACCGCGGACCCCGCCCAGCTGGAGGCCGTCGCCGACGCCACCGAACGGCTCCTGGGCCCCATCGACGTCTGGATCAACTGCGCCTTCACCAGTGTGTTCGCGCCCTTCACCGAGATCACCCCGCAGGAGTACCGGCGGGTGACCGAGGTGACGTACCTCGGCTTCGTCAACGGCACCCGGACCGCCCTCGGCCGGATGCTCCCGCGGAACCGGGGGACGATCGTGCAGGTCGGCTCGGCGCTCGGCGAGCGGGCGATCCCGCTCCAGTCGGCCTACTGCGCGGCCAAGCACGCCATCAACGGCTTCACCTCGTCGGTCCGCGTGGAACTGCTGCACCAGGGCAGCGACGTGCACATCACGGTCGCCCAGATGCCGGCCGTCAACACCCCGCAGTTCTCGTGGGTACGCACCCGCCTCCCCCGCCACGCGCAGCCGGTGCCGCCGATCTACCAGCCCGAGGTGGCCGCCCGCGGTGTCCTGTACGCCGCCGACCACCCGGAGCGCAAGCAGCGGTACATCGGGGCCACGACAGCGGCGACCGTCTGGGCCAACCGGCTGGCCCCGGCCCTGCTCGACCGCTACCTGGCGCGGACCGGCTTCGACTCCCAGCAGACGGGCGCGCCGGCGCCGGCCGGCTCCGGCAACCTCTACGCGCCGGCCGACGCCGAGCCGGGCACCGATCACGGCGCTCACGGCGAGTTCGACGAGCGGTCCCACCCGCGCTCCGTGCAGGCCGCGCTGGCCCGGCATCCCACGGCGACGGCCGTGACCACGGCGGCGCTGACCGTGGCGGCCGCCGGCGGCATCCGGCGGCTGCTGGGCGACGGGAAGGCGTAGCGGCGGGCCCGGTGTTCCGGTGTGGTTTCCGGCGGGTTTCGGACGGGCGTGAGTGACCAAGCGATGGTCAAGACTTGACCTCGCTCGCTTGTGACGTGGTGCGACGCGGCGGATCATTGGCCGAATCCCGCCCCTCCTCCGAGCACGCTGGAGCCCCCGGTGACCGCTGGCCCTCTCGCTCCCGACCCGGTCGACACCACGGCCGCGGCCCAGGCGGAACGGCGGAAGCTGCGCAAGCACTTCGGCCGCTTCGACATCCTGTTCTTCCTGCTGTGCACGATCGTCGGCGTGGACACCATCGGCGCCGTGGCCGCCCGCGGCGCCGAGGCGTTCACCTGGCTGATCGTGCTGGCCGTGGTCTTCTTCGTGCCGTCGGCGCTGCTGATCGCCGAGCTCGGGGCCGCTTTCCCCGACGAGGGCGGCCCCTACATCTGGACCAGCCGGGCCTTCGGGCGGCTCGCCGGGGCGGTCAACAACTTCCTGTACTGGATCACCAACCCGGTGTGGCTGGGCGGCACCCTCGCCGTCTCCGCCGTCACCGCGTACACCACCTTCTTCAACGACGGGAAGGACCTGGGCGCCCCGGCCTTCTACGCCTTCACGCTGGTCTTCGTCTGGGTGGGCGTGCTCGCCGCGATCCTCTCCTTCGACATCGGCAAGTGGATCCCGACCATCGGCGCCTGGAGCCGGTTCCTGCTGCTCGGCCTGTTCACGGTGACGGTCGTGGTCTACGGCGTACAGCACGGCCTGCACGGCTTCGGGGCGAGCGACTTCTCGCCGAGCTACGCGGGCTTCGTCGCCCTGGTGCCGGTGCTGATGTTCAACTACGTCGGTTTCGAGCTGCCCAACACGGCCGGCGACGAGATGACGGACCCGCAGAAGGACGTCCCCTACGGGATCTTCCGCAGCGCCGCCCTGTCGGTGCTGCTGTACGCGCTGCCGATCCTGGGCATCCTGCTCGTCCTGCCGGTCAAGGCCATCACCGGCCTCGGCGGGTTCGTCGACGCCCTCCGCCAGGTCTTCACGGTGTACGGCGGCCACGTCGCCGCCGACGGCACCGCCACGCTCAGCGGGGCGGGCTCCGTGCTCGGCGACCTGGCCGCGATCATGTTCATCCTCACCGTGCTGTCCTCCGGGGTCACCTGGATCATGGGCTCCGACCGCGCCCTGGCCGTCTCCGGCTACGACGGCGCGGCCCCCCGCTTCCTCGGCGTCATCTCCAGCCGGTTCGGCACCCCCGTCCGGGTCAACGTCCTCAGCGGGCTCGTCTCCACCGCGGTCCTGGTCCTGGCCCACGAGCTGACCAACGGCAGCGCGGCCAAGCTCTTCGGCGCGGTGCTCGGACTCGCGGTGTCCACCACCCTCGTCAGCTACCTGGGCATCTTCCCGGCGCTGCCGGTGCTGCGCCGCAAGTACCCGGACACCCCGCGGCCGTACCGCAGCCCACTCCCCCGGCTCATCAGCGCGGTCCTCACCCTGCTCATCCTGTTCGCGAGCGTACAGCTGGTCGCGCCCGGGCTCGGCGACCACTGGTTCGGCGCCGGCTACGCACCGGACGGCTGGAGCCACGCCGAGCGCTGGAAGTACCTGCTCACGGAGCTGGTTCCGCTGATCGGGTTCATGCTGCTCGGAGTGGTGTTCTGGGCCTCGGGCAGGCCCACCCGGCAGGCGGCGGGAGACCGCTGACCCGGGGCCCGTCCCGCCGCCGGGCCGGGGCGCCACCCGAAGATCATTGCGCGTACGCTCGTGCACATGGTCCAGCATCGAATGATCGACGTGAACGGGATCCGGCTGCACATCGCCGAGCAGGGTTCCGGCCCGCTGGTCGTGCTCCTGCACGGCTTCCCCGAGTCCTGGCACTCCTGGCAGCACCAGTTCGGCCCGCTGGCCGCGGCCGGGTTCCGGGTGGTCGCCCCCGACCAGCGCGGGTACGGCGGCAGCGACCACCCCGAGGACGTCGCGGCGTACAGCATCTTCCACCTGGTGGGCGACGTCGTCGGGCTGATCCGGGAGCTGGGCGAGGAGCGGGCGTTCGTGGTCGGGCACGACTGGGGCGCGCCGGTGGCCTGGCACACCGCGCTGCTGCGGCCGGACCTGGTGCGCGGGGTGGCCGGACTGAGCGTGCCGCCGCCGTTCCGGGGTGAGCGGCCGCCGCTGCGGGCCATGGACGAGGCGTTCGGCGGCCGCTTCTACTGGAACTACTTCGAACGGCCCGGTGTCGCGGACGCCGAGTTCGGCCGCGACCCGCGCACCACACTGCGGAAGTTCTTCACCATGGGGGCCGGTGACGCCCACGGCGGTGAGGTCCGGCAGCCGCTCGTCGACCCCGACCGCGGCTGGCTCGCGGACCTGCCCGACCCCGAGACGCTGCCCGACTGGTTCACCGAGGCCGATCTGGACGCGCTCACCGAGAGCTTCTCACGGGGCTTCACCGGCGCCCTGAACTGGTACCGCAACCTCGATCGCAACTGGGAACTGACCGCCCCCTGGCAGGGTGCCGTCGTCACCCCGCCCGCACTCTACGTCTACGGAGACCGCGACATCGTCCCGGCGTTTCCGGGCACGCCCGAACTCATCGCCCGTCTGCCGGAGTTGATGCCGAACCTGGTGCGCGAGCCGCTGCGGCTGGCGGGCTGCGGGCACTGGACCCAGCAGGAGCGGCCGGACGAGGTGAACGCGGCGCTCCTGGACTTCTTGACGTCCCTTTCCTGAGCCTGCGGTTCACGGCCGGTGGCCGGGTGGTCCGCGGCGCCCTCTACGATCACCGGGTGAGCGCGTGGAACAAGACCCTGACCGCGGCCGGCATCACGGACCCGCAACTGCGCCGGGACTTCAGCGCCCAGCGGCGGACGGTGCGGCGGTACCGGCGCAGCGCCTACCTGGCCTGCCGGGTGCTGCTGCCGCCCGCCGTCCTGCCCCATGTGATCGCCGCGACGGCCGTGATGCACCACGGGGACGTCCTCCTGGACTCCGGCCCGAAGCCGGGGCGGGCGGCGGCCTGGGCCGTCTGGGAGGAGCGGGTGCGCACCGCGCTGGAAACGGGGACCAGTGACGATCCGCTGATCCGCACCCTGCTGGGCACCGTCTCCGCGTTCCCACGGCACCGGGCGGCGGTGGAGACGTATCTGACCACCGCCGCAGCCGAGTTGGCGTTCGACGGCTTCGCGACGGAGGCCGACTACCAGGCCTACGTGGACGCCTACGCCCTTCCCGCCTTCCTGCCGATCGCCGGTCTGCTGGGACCGGAGAGCGACCCCGACGGACGGTACCGGGCGGGGTGCCGCACGCTCATCGACGGCAGCCAACGGCTGGACTTCGTCAACGACCTGGCCGAGGACCTGCGAGAAGGGCATCCGGGGATCCCCGCGGAGACGCTGAAGCGGTTCTCGGTCACGGTGGCGGACCTGGCGGCGGGCCGGGACTCCGCAGGTCTGCGCTCCCTCGTGGAGCAGGAGGTGGAGCGAGCCCGCGCCGATCTCCGGGCGGGCCGGCAGGTGCTGGCGCTGGTGCCGGCACCCCACCGGCCGATGGTGCGGGCCCTCATCGAGATCGAGCTGATGACGGCCGAGGCGGTACTGGCCCGCGGCACCGGGGTGCTGCGCGGTTCGGCGTCGCCGTCCACGGCGGGCACGCTCCGGCTGCTGCTCGGCGCCCGCCGCGAGGCGGTGCGCGCTCAGCGGTAGCCGGGGCGCGCGCTCAGCGGTAGCAGGTGGTGACGCCGGGCCGCCAGCGGCAGGCGATCGCGGCGAAACCTCCGTTCGCCGCCACGTCGACGTTCAACTCCTCCCCGCCGCGCAGCACGTGCCGGTCCTGCACGAGTCCGTCGGCGCCGTCCCCGACCGTCTGCACCAGCCAGCGGCCGGCCCCGAGCGTCAGCGGCACCTCGGCCGTGTGCGCGGCGCCCGCGTACACCCCGCCCAGGAACCAGCGGTCCCCGCTGCGGCGGGCGAGGACGGCCTCCTGTCCGGGGCTGCCGGCCAGCAGCCGGGTGTCGTCCCAGGCCGCGGGCTCCTGGTCCAGGAAGTCCCGGGCGAGGGGGCGCTGGTCGTACGAGTCGGGGGTGCCCGCCAACATCTGGAGCCCCGACTCGTAGGCGACGGTGAGCCCGAGCTCGGCGGCGTCGGAGTCCGGGCGCAGGCCGGCCCGCTGGAAACCGCCGGGGGTGAAGTCCATGGAGCCGATCACGTTGCGGGTGAAGGGCAGGGTGGTGAGGTGGGCGGCGGTGTTGGTGCGCTTCTCCTCGCCGCCCACGGCCTCCATGGTCATCACCTGGGGCCAGGTGCGCTGGATGCCCTTGGGGAGGGTGGCGCCGTGGAAGTCGACCATGAGGTGGTGGGCGGCGGTCTCCGCGAGGACGGTGTCGTACCACTGGAACATGGACTGCGCCTCGGAGTTCATGAAGTCGATCTTGACGCCCTTGACGCCCCAGCGTTCCAGCGTCGGCAGCCACTGGGCGCGTTCCTCGGGGGTGTCGAGGTCGCGCTGGTGGATCCAGACGATGATCCCGACGCCCTTGGCGCGTGCGTAGTCGACGAGCTGGGGCATCCAGCTGTCGGTCGCCCAGTCGGGGTCGGTGACGTCCCACTCGTCCTTCTTGAAGTACCAGCCGGAGTCCACGGCCTCGTAGGGCCAGTGGTGCGCGGCGGCGTAGTCGACGTACGCCTTCTGCGCGTCGAGGCTCTGGCCCGCCGCGCGGCCGCCGGCCAGCCAGGTCCACAGCACGGTGCCGGGGCGGATCCAGGAGGGGTCGCGGACCTTGGAGGCGGGGGCGAGGTCGTCGATGAGGGTGGACCGGGTGACGGTGCCGAGATCGCCGGTGATCATCGCCCGCCAGGGGGTGGTGAGGGCGCCGTCGGTGCGGACGCGGTCGTCGGCGAGCTGGACGCGGTAGGTCCCGGTGCCCTGGGTGTGCGCGAGCCGGGCGCCGGAGTAGGCGCCGGTGAGGTCGGACTCGGCGAGCAGCGTGTAGCCGCCCGGCGTGGCGAAGAGGGCCTGGTCGGAGTAGGCGCCGGTGGGGGCGGTCGCGGCGGTGTACTGGTTGAACTGGCCCTCGTTGTCCACCCGGTAGGTGCTGAGCCAGGCGTCCGCGTCCGGGGGCAGGTCGAAGGCGGAGGTCTCGCCGAGGACGTCGCCGTAGCCTGTGGGCAGGACGTACCGGTAGGCGACGCCGTCGGCGGAGGCGCGGACGACGAGGTCGAGGCGGGCACCGGCGGCGGTGGCGAAGGACAGCCGGGTCTCGTCCATGTGCACCCTGCGGTCCAGGCGCTTGCCGGACTTCGCCCGGTAGTGCTCGTGGACCGTGCGGTCCGTGCGGTGCAGGAACCGCAACCCCTGGGAGAGGTCGGCCTGTTCGGTGACGATGCCGACGGGTGACGGCTCGATGACGGTACGGCCGTCCCGGGTGACCGTGAGGCTGAGGGCGCCGGTGGTGTCGTCGAGGACGATCCGGGCGCGGGGTGCGTGGGCCGCCTCGGACACGGTCCAGGCGTGGGGGCGCTGTCCGGCCCGGGCGGCGGGCGCGGTGGTGAGGAGGGCGGCCGCGAGACCGGCGCAGAGCGCGGCGACCGCGGTCCTTCTGACAGGGACGGCGCGAAGGACGGGAACGAGGCGAATGGCGGGAACAGCCATGGGAACCCCTCTCTTCCGGTGGGTGGGTTACGGCAGTCCCCACGCCGCGCCCGGTTCGCTGACGGCGACGGGGGCGATGACGAGGTCGGGGCGGGTGCCGGAGTACACGAGGACCTCGCGGCCGCGGGGCAGGTCGACGGCGAGGGTGCCGTCGCCGAGGTCGTGGGCGCGGGCCGGGGTGCCGTCGTCGAGGAGGGCGGTGAGCGGACCGGTCAGGCCGTGACGGAGCCTGAGGGGTTCACCCGCCAGGCTCCGGACCCGCACGAACCGCGTCTTCCCCGCCTTCCGGACGGCGCTGACCAGGAAGGCGCCCTGGGTGCGGAAGTTGTGCAGGGTGAGGTCCGCCCAGGCGGTCGGGACGGCCGGGAAGACCCGGATGATCCCGCCCCAGCTCTGGCAGAACATGTCGTGCAGGGACTGCGAGGCGGACAGCGGGGTCTCGATGACCGGACCGGCCTCCGTGTAGTGGGTGTTGGCGCGGCACGGGTAGCGGGTCGTGGGGTCGAAGAACTTGCGGAGGTAGCCGATCGCGGTGTCGCCGTCGCCGGTCATGGCGTACATCGAGGCCGCGCCGGTGTAGCTGTAGCCGCGGTGGGCACCGGTCAGCGCGTGCCAGCGGACCACCGACCTCGTGATCAGGTCGCGGTTCTCGGGCTGGTCCCAGTTGACGAGGTACAGCGGGTAGACCATCAGCAGGTGGGAGTAGTGCCGGTGGGACTGCGCGTACGGGGTGCCGGCGCCGATCATGAAGCCGTTCTCGTCGACCGGGTACGGCGTGAGCTTGGCCAGCACCTCTCGCCAGCGGGGAGCCAGCTCGTCGTCGACACCGAGGAGTTCCGCGGATTCGAGGAGGTCTGGCAGCCCCAGCGGATCAGGGCCAGGTCGTAGTTGGTGTCCTGCGGCGGGACGACCGGGTACTCGGGCGAGAGCGTGCTCGGGAGGTGGAGCCGGCCGTCGCTGCCCGGGGTGAGGAAGTGCAGGTAGTAGGTGATCGCGCGGCGCAGCACCGGGTAGATCGTGTCGCGCAGCAGGGACGTGTCCATGGAGTGGCGGTAGGACAGCCAGACGTTGTGCAGTGCCCAGGTGAGGTCGCCGGTCTCGGCGCCGGTGCCGGGCTCGCCCACCTCGCGGTTCGCGAACATGTCGGAGCTGCGGCCGATGCCGGAGCTGTCCGCGCGGTGGGCGGCGGGCACGTTGGCGGCGAGCTGCTCCTGGTTCTGGCGCAAAGTGGTGGCGAGGGCGTCGAGTTCCGGGTGGTTGAAGGCATGGATCAGCCAGTACTCGAGCTGGACGTTGAGGTTCCACCAGACGGCGGGCCAGGGGGTGGGTTCCAGCCAGGGTCCGGGCGTGGCCATCACGGGTCCGTCGGCGCGGCTGGCGCAGGCGACCTTGTAGAGCTGGATCCAGTGGAAGCTCTGCAGCCGCTGGTCCGGGAACGACACGAAGCTCTTCCGGTAGAAGGCGTGCCACCAGCGGGTGTGCCGCTCCCGGAGGTCGGCGTACGACCGGGCGCGGCGCAGGTTGCGCCGGGAGTCGGCCTCGGCCGCGGTGTCCGAGGGGAAGCTGTGGCCGACGCTGAGCAGCAGTTCGTCGCCTGTGCGGCGGTAGGAGGTGGCCGTCTGTCCGCCGCCGGTGAGCGGCTGGAGGACCTGTTCGGTGCCGTCGGCCGTGGTCCGGGTGGACCAGGGCGGGTTGGCGGTGTAGCCGGCGGGCGGCGCCTCCTGGATCCTGCGGGGGCTGACGGCCTCCTCGGGATGGAAGGTCCAGGTGGCCCGTTCGCCGCCGTGGGCCGTGGCGCGGACCGCGAGGACCTCGCCGTGGACGAGCGCGGCGAGGGTGAGGGTGCCGGCGGTGGTGGTGACGGTGCCGGTGAGTTCGGCGTTCCACAGGCTGAGCCGCCAGTCCACGGCCGTGATCGTGCCGACGGGTTCGAGGGTGAGGTGGCCGACCGGGAGGCGGGCGGTGCCCCAGCCGCTGCCGAACTGGGGCCGGTGGTCCTGGACCCGGCCGT
This sequence comes from Streptomyces sp. NPDC006655, assembly GCF_040703965.1. Lineage (NCBI taxonomy): Bacteria > Bacillati > Actinomycetota > Actinomycetes > Kitasatosporales > Streptomycetaceae > Streptomyces > Streptomyces sp. NPDC006655. The sequence goes on from NZ_JBEYJU010000078.1 coordinate 35,086, forward strand.
GCTGCACGGTGAAGCGGACCTGGTGGGCGCCCGGCTCCTGGTAGATCATGCTCCCGAGCAGCCCGTCGCCGAGGAACGGCGCCTCGTGCCAGAGGGTGGGCAGTCTGCTCCACAGCAGGTCCTGGCCGCGCAGGAACCGGTCCCAGGCGCCGTCGGTGGTCATGGTGTCGCGGAGTTTCCAGGGGTGCGCGGCCCGGGCGTCGGCCGGTTCCGCCGGGGCCGCGTGGGCGGGGCCGGGCAGGGCCGCGGCCGCCGCTCCCCCGAGGGCGGTGCCGAGCACGGCCCTGCGGGGCACCGGTGAACGTGTCTCCGGCTGTGAGGTCATCATCGTCCTCCAGAGCTGGCGGATCCTCGATACATCGGGTGTATGGCGAACCTAGGGACCCGAGGTGCACCTGTCAACAACCCCAACAGTGGGCCGATCAACGGGATTTCAGCTCTGTTTGTCGAATTGACCTAAGGGTTCACCTAGATAACCTCGGCTCAACTCCGTGACTCATCGGATGTATTGGGATTACCTGCGTTCGCCCCGTCGTCGAACTCTCCTCGGCGGGCGTCAGCCCTTGCGCCACTTCTGGTTGGGGGTGCCGGCGCACTTCCACAGCTGAAGCTTGGTGCCGTCGGCGGTGCCGTTGTCGGTGACGTCGACGCACTTGTCGGCGAGCGCGCTCACCAGGTCGCCCTGCGCACTCAGGTAGAACAACTGGGCCCGGTTGCCACTGCACCTGGCGACCTGGATCGCCGTCCCGTCGGCGGTGCCGGCCCAGGCCAGGTCCATGCACAGGCCGAGTGAGCGAATGGTGCCGTCCGACTGGAAGACCCACTTCTGCCGGGCGGCGCCCGAGCACGTCGCGATCTGCAGCCTGGTGCCGTCGCCGCCCGCGTTGGTGACGTCGATGCAGCGGCCGGAGCCCGTGCCGATCAGTGCCACACCGGGGACGGTGGTCTTGGTGGTGCCGCCGCCCGACGAGGAGTGTCCGGAGGAGGAGCTCCCGCCCGAGGAGGACGTGGAACCTCCCGACTTCGAACCGGACGAGCCGGAAGTACCCGAAGAACCCGATGAACCCGACGCGCCGGAAGAGCCCGAGGAACCGCTTGAACCGGCCGCTCCGGAACCGGAGTTCGAGCCCGCGGCGACCGAGCCGCCGCCGGCCTGCCGTCCGGCCGAGCCGCCGCCGGTTCCGCCCCCGGAGCCGGAGCCGCCGGCGGCGGTCGTCACCGGCTTGTGGGAGGGGCTGGAGGTCGGCGACGGGGACGCGGACGGGGACTGCGAGGTCGCGGACAGCGTGGTCGGCTCCCCCGCCGCCACCACCGATGCCGGCGTGCTGCCCGGCTCGGGGAAGAGGTCCACCCGGCTCAACAGCGGTACGGCCAGGGAGACGACGACGGTCAGGGCGGCCGCACCGCCGACGGTCGCCCATACCCGCGCGCCCGGCACCAGCCCGCGGCGGGGCAGGGCGGGACGGCGGGCGAAGGTGTCGCTGAAACGTCCCGTCGGACTGCCGGGCCGTTCGGGCCGGGGTTTGCGAAGGGGCGGCACGTCGGTCTCCTGAAGGTGTGGTGAAGGTCTCGGAACGCCCGGAGCGAGCTGAACACAGGAACAGTAACCAAGGACGGCCGCGGATCCGGACGCCCGTCCACGAAGATCCGGCCGAGCGTCACCTCGCGTACACCTGTGGAGAGTTGGCTGTGACGAATCTGTTGCACCACGGATCGGCACCGGCTTCGGGAACTCCCGATTCTCGCGCTAGCGTTCGCCCTTGACACGTTTCACAGTGACACACCGCACCACCGCACCACAGCACCACAGCAGCACCCGACACCGGAAGGCGGAGGCCGTGAGCCTCATCGACCATGACCGCGCCGACACCGCGGACCGGACGCTCGGCCTCCTTCTCGCGGAGCGCGACAGCCTGCGCCGCTTCGTGACCGGCCTGATGGGGCGCGACCCCCATGGCGCGGAGGACGTCGTCCAGGAGACCCTGTTGCGGGCCTGGCAGTCGGCGGCCCGGCTGGACTGGCGGGACCGGCCCATCCGCATGTGGCTGTTCCGGGTCGCCCGCAACCTCGTGGTCGACAGCCGGCGCCGGGACCGGACCGTTCCGGTCGGGATCACCGCGGCGGACTTCGGTGCCGCCGGCCCCGCGCCCGTCCCGGACCACGCCGAACAGGTCGGTGACCGCCGGGTGCTGGTCTCCGCGCTGCGCACCCTCGCTCCCGCGCACCGCGAGGCCGTCGCCCGGGTCCATCTGCTGGGGCAGCCCGGCGACGACGTGGCCCGCCAGCTCGGGCTGCCCCCGGGCACCGTCAAGTCCCGGACGCACCACGGCATGCGCGCGCTGCGCGCCACCCTGGAGTCCCACGGCCTGCACACGACCGGAACCGGCAACCGCCGGGGAGAGGGTCCCCGGGGAGACACGCTCCGGAGAGAGACCCTCCGGGGAGAGACACGATGACCTCCGACACCATCACCGCCCTGCTCGGCCTCGTCGGCGTGCTGGTCCTCGTCCTCGCCGTCGCCCACTGGCTGGTGCGGCGCGGCGGCGGCTGGAAGGCCCTGTGGCGCCGGCTCGGCCGGGAGATCACCCTCACCGTGCGGGCGTTCACCGGCCCCGTGCGCACGGAACTGCGCTACCGGCGGGGTCTGCGTCTGCTGGTACGGCTGCTGCGCGACCCGGCCGTGTGGGGCGACGCCGAGCGGGCCACCGCCCTGGCGGCGGCCGTCCGGCCCGGAATCCGTCCCTACGGCGTGCTGGCCGGGCCCGAATGGCTGGCCGTGCTGGTCGCGGCGGACGGCGACGCGCTGCGCGAGCCACCGGAGCCCTGGGCCGCCGACGAGACCGACCCCCGCCTGTGGTGGATCGACCGCGCCGACCTGGCCGAGGCGCCCGAGGGGGCCGCCGTACCGCTGCTGGTGTGCGTGGGGCACGACCTGGGGCACGCCGTGCTGCTCGACGTGCGCTCGGGACCGCCCGCCCTCTCGGTGTACGGCCCGCCGCGCGCCACCCGTACGGCGCGCGCCGTGCTCCAGGCGCTCACCGCCCAGTTGGACGCCCGGCTGCCGGAGGGCCGGGTCGCCGTCGCCAGCGGGGTGCACCCCGGGTTCCCGGGAGTGCCGGCCGCGGCGGCCGTCGGGCAGCCCGGCATCGAGGTCGCGGTCTGCGCCGACCCGCTGGAGCGGCCGCTGCCGTCCGGGGTCCGGCTGCTGAGCCTGGGCGTCGCCCGGGGCCGTACCCGGCTCCTCGAGGTCACGCCCGACGCGGCGCTCACGGTGCACGGCGCCCCCGCCGCCGCCCGTGTCGACGCCCTGCCGTTGGCACGGGCCGTGGCCCGGACCCTGGCCGCGCTGCCGCCCTGCCCCGACCGGCCGGACGAGGAGGCGGTGCGGCCCGTGGACGTCGCCGCCCCCGCCGATCCGGACCTGCTGCCCGACGCACCGGACCTGGCCGCGGGCGCGCCGCCCGCGGCCGGACCGACCGGGGTCTCGGCCACCAGGCCGGTCCGGGAACCCGAGCCCGTCACGGCGCCGGTGGCCGCCGAGGTATCGGCGGCCGAGAGCGACGACGACTTCGCGGAGCCCAGCGCCTCAGGTGCGGCGGGCGTCTCGGCGGCCTCGCCACCGGGGCTGTGACGACCGCCGTACCCGCCACCTTCCGCCACCTTCCGCGAACGTCCTCGAACCTCCGCGAACCCCCTCGCGCTTCCTCGCGTTTCCTCGTATTTCCTCGCACGAACGACCGTCGGCTGGGAGCCGTGAACCTCACCATCACCACCGTGGACGCCACGGACGGACAGCGCCGCGACCACCAGGTCCGGCTGCCCTCGAACGCGACCGTCGGCGACCTCGCCGCCGCCCTGACCGAGGACGAGGCCGCCGCCACCGGCGGCGCGGACTGGGCCGCGGCCGGCGCGCCACGCGCCCGCAACCTCTACGCCGGGGACCGGCGACTGGACCCCGGGGCGCCGGTGTCCGGCAGCGGGATCCGCGACGGCGGGCTGCTCGGACTCGGCGGCCCGGCCCGCCCGGCGGACCTGGTCCGGGTCCATGACGACGACCGGGAGGGGGTGCTCGCGGAGGTGCACCTCGTCTCCGGGCCCGGCGCCGGGCGCACCTGGCGGCTCGGTCCCGGCAGTCACGAGATCGGCACCGACCCACTGTGCGCCCTCCGGCTGGACGCCGGTGCCGGGGTGCCCGAGTCCGGGCTGTGGGTGACGGTCGGCGCGGACGGCACCACGGCCTGGCACCGCACCGACGACGACCCCGACGCCACCGTCCGGGCCCGGCTCGCCGCACCGCCGCCCGACGACGCCGTCACCCAGCTGCGCAGGCCCCGCCCCCAGCCGCCGCGGGAGCGTCCGGCGGGTCCCGGCCCGGTGGCCTGGCCGGCGGGCGAGGACCTGACGGTCGGTCCGGTGCTGCTGCGGATGAGCGCGCCGGTCGAGGCGGACGCCGCCGTGACGCCGTCCGCCGACGGCTACGGCGTGGACTACAACCGGCCGCCGCGGATCGCCCCGCACCTGGACGCGGAGCGGGTGCGGCTGCCGCAGCCGCCGTCACCGCCGCAGAAGCGGCCTTTCCCGACCGTGATGATGATCTCGCCGATCGTCCTCGGCCTGTTCATGGTCAGCATCTTCAAGTCGTACTACTTCCTGGTCTTCCTGTTCCTCAGCCCGATGATGATGCTGTCGAACTGGGCGACCGGGCGCCGGGCGGCCCGCAAGCAGTTCCTGGAGTCGGAGGCGGCCTACGAACGGCGCCGTGACGTGCTGGAGGAGCAGGTCCGGGACGCGGTGACGGGCGAGCGCCGGGTCCGGGACAAGACCGGTCCCGACCCCGCGGCCGTGGCCCTGATCGCGACCGGTCCCGGCGGCCGGCTGTGGGAGCGGCGCCGCCGCGACCCCGACCACCTGGTGCTGCGCCTGGGCACGGTGGACCAGCCGTCGGTCAGGGAGCTGGAGGACCCGGCACGCGACGAGAACCACCGCTCGATCCGCTGGAACATCCCCGACACGCCGATCGGTGTGGACATCGCCGCACACGGTGTCGTGGGCGTCGCGGGCCCGGCCGCCGAGGTACAGCCGCTGGCGCGCTGGCTGGTCACGCAGGCCGCCGTCCTGCACAGCCCACGCGACCTGCGGGTGGTGATCCTCACCGAGCCCGACCGGGTCGCGGACTGGGCGTGGACCCGCTGGCTGCCGCATCTGAGGCCGGGCACGGCGGGCGGTCCCGTGGTGCTGGTCGGCAACGACCCCGAGTCCACGTCCGCCCGGATCAGCGAGCTGGTCTCCCAGGTGCAGTCGCGCCGCCGGCAGGCGGGCAACGACCGGGACGTGGTCTTCACCGACCCCGACGTGCTGGTGGTCGCGGACGGCGCCCGCCGGCTGCGTGACGTGCCCGGCATGGTGCAGGTGCTGACCGAGGGACCGCGGGTGCGGATCTTCAGCGTCTGCCTGGACGAGCAGGAGCGGCTGCTGCCCGAGGAGAGCACCGGGGTCGTCCTGGCCGCCGACGGCCGCCTGACCCTGCGTCGCCCGGGCGCTCCCGACCTGCCGGCCGTGCGGGCCGACCGGGTGTCCGCCGAGTGGTGCGAGCAACTGGCCCGTGCCCTGGCCCCGATCCGTGACGTCAGCCCCGAGCACGACGCCGGACTCCCCCAGCGGGTCCGGCTCCTGGACCTGCTGGAGCAGGAACCGCCGGACGCCGGGGCCCTGCTGGACCGCTGGCGGCGCGAGCCCGCCAGTACCTCCTTCCTCATCGGTACCGGCTTCGACGGGCCGCTCTCCCTGGACCTGGTGCAGGACGGGCCGCACGGCCTGGTCGCCGGTACGACGGGATCGGGCAAGTCCGAGCTGCTGCAGACGTTCGTGGCCTCGCTGGCCGCCGTGAACCGGCCCGACGAACTCACCTTCGTGCTGGTCGACTACAAGGGCGGCAGCGCCTTCAAGGAGTGCGCGGGCCTGCCGCACACCCTGGGCATGGTCACCGACCTCGACGCCCACCTGGTGGAGCGGGCGCTGGAGTCGCTCGGCGCCGAACTGCGCCGCCGTGAACAGGTGCTGGCCGCGGCCGACGCCAAGGACCACCCCGAGTACCGGGCCAAGCGGGCCGCCGATCCCTCCCTGGCCCCGCTGCCCCGCCTGCTGCTGGTCATCGACGAGTTCGCCACCCTGGTCCGTGAAGTACCCGACTTCGTACCGGGGTTGATCAGCATCGCGCAGCGCGGCCGGTCGCTGGGCATCCACCTGATCCTGGCCACCCAGCGACCGGCGGGTGTGGTCACCGGTGACATCCGGGCCAACACCAACCTGCGGATCGCCCTGCGGGTGACGGACATGACCGAGAGCCAGGACATCATCGACGTCAAGGACGCCGTCGACATCTCCTCCGGCACCCCCGGCCGGGCCCTGGTCCGGCGCGGGCCCAAGCAGGCGGACCCGTTCCAGACCGCCTGGGTGGGCGCGGAGCGGCCCCCCCAGACACCGGCCGCCGCCGAGCCGGAGGCCGGTGCGCGCAAGCCGGTGCGCTCGGTGGACGTCGGCTGGGACGCGCTCGGCCGCCCCGCCGAACTGCCCGCCGACGCCCGCACGGTGACCGTCACGTCCGCGCAGGGTCCGGCCCCCACCGACCTCCAGGCCCTGGTCGAGGAGATCCGCGGCGCCGCCGACCTGCTCGACGACTTCACCCCGCAGCCCAGCCCGTGGCTGCCCCCGCTGCGGCGCGAACTCACCCTGGACGACCTGGACGAACTCGGCGCCACCCGCGAGGGCCGGCTGGTCATCCCGTACGCCCTGGAGGACGTGCCGCAGCTCCAGCAGCGCCGGGTGGCCGTCGCCGACCTGGCCACCTTCGGGCACCTGTACGTCATCGGCGCCCCGCGCTCCGGCCGTACCCAGGTGCTGCGGACCATCGCCGGGTCCGCGGCCCGCGCGACCGGCGTCGCCGACGTGCACATCTACGGCATCGACGCGGGCGGCGGCGGTCTCACCGCGCTCGGTGCGCTGCCGCACTGCGGAGGTGTGGTCTCCCGGCACGACCTGGAGCGGCTGGGCCGGCTGCTGCGCCGGCTGAACCGGGAGCTGACCGAGCGCCAGGACCTGGCGCAGACGCACAGCGCGACCGGCATCGGTGAGCTGCGCAAGCTGCTGCCGAAGGCCCAGCGGCCCGCGCACATCCTGCTGTTCATCGACGGATGGGACTCGCTGTCGGTCCTCATCGACGAGCACGACCACGGCCAGCTGGTGCAGGAGGTGACCCGGCTCATCCGGGAGGGCGCGGCCGCCGGCATCCATGTCATCGCCACCTCCGAACGCTCCCTGCTGGGCGGGCGGATGGCCGCGCACAACGACCACAAGCTGCTGCTGCGGCAGGGCGACCGCAGTGACTACCAGGCCGTCGGCATGATGCCGAACAAGATTCCCGCCGACATCCCGCCCGGCCGGGGCTGGCACGTCCTGAGCGGCACCGAGACCCAGGTGGCGCTGCTGACCGCCGGCGGTGGCACCGAGCAGGCGGAGGCGTTGCGCACGATCGGCGAGCGCGCCCGGGCGCGGGACGCCCAGGTTTCCGAGGCGAGGCGGCCGTTCCAGGTGGCGGTGCTGCCGCGCACGGTGGAGTTCGCCGACGCCTACCGGAAGGTCGCCGACACGGACCGGCGGCCGATGTGGGGGCTGCTGGGTGTCGGCGGCGACGAGGGCGACGCGATCGGCGCGGACCTCGCGGGCTCCGCGTCGGCGTTCGGGGTGTTCGGTCCGGCCGGGTCCGGCCGCAGCAACGCCCTCGCGTCGATCGCCGTGTCGCTGCTGGCCGGTGGCACCTCGCTGGTGGTCCTCACCCCGCGCGAGTCGCCGCTGCGCGCCCTGGAGCGGCACGCCACGGCCACCGTGCTCACCGAGAACGACCCGTCCGCCGACACCGTGCGGGCGGCCCTCGACGCGCTGCCCGGGCCGCGGGTGGTCATGATCGACGACGCCGATCTGCTCACCGGCTCAGCCGCCGACAAGCTCCTCAAGGAGATCGCCGTCTCGGGCCGGGACCAGGGTCTCGGGCTGGTCTACGCGGCCTCGGCGGAGGGTTTCCAGAGCGGGATGAGCGGCTGGACGCTCGCGGCCCGGCGGGCCCGCCGCGGACTGCTGCTCGCACCGAAGAACCTCACCGAGGGCGACCTGATCGGCGTCCGTCTGATGCCCAGTGTGGTGCGGGCCACGACACACCCCGGCCGGGCGTGGACGGCCGGCCCCGGCGGCGGTCTGCTCGCCCTCCAGGTGCCGCTCACCCCGCTGCGGGCCTGACCCGCGGACGCGCGAGGGGCCTTCCCGGCGAGTCCGGG